>JBDHQG010000029.1:0-14775 GCA_039806925.1 Limisphaerales bacterium | reverse complement strand
ACGAACCAACACGAATTCCAAACGCGAAGGCTTGTTTCCATTGGTGTTCATTCGTGTCCATTCGTGGTGGAGATCGTTCATCAGCGTTTCCCAAAGTGATTTGCTTTCAATCTGGACTCGCGCCGGAACGTCTCCTTAATGAACAGCAACTGATTCACCGAACATCTCATGCACACCAACGAGTATCTTTTCCCCGTCCGCCAGACGCGTCGTGACTTCCTCAAGCTCGCCGGCACCGCCACCGCCGGCCTTGCCACAAGCCTTTCGCTGCCCGGCTGCAAAACCGCCGCGCCCGCGAAGCCCGGCATCCGCATCGGCAGCGGTTATCACACCTATGAACTGGCCGAAGGCTGGGGAGCGTTGCCTGCCGGAATGAGCTACGGGTTCGGCTGCGGCATCGTCGTGGACGGCCAGGACCGCGTGTATGTGACGTCGCGCTCCACGAGCCCCTGCGTCGCCGTCTTCGACAAGAAGGGCAACCTGCTCGAAACGTGGGCCAACGATTTCGCGGAGAAAGTCAGCCTCTCGACGACTCAGGTAAAGGACACCGCGCACTGCCTTTACTGGAGCAAGGAACCGGGCGGCGAGTTCTTTTACTGGACGGAGAACGTCGCCAACGGCAAAGACGGCGCGAAGATCGGCAAGCGCGTTTACAAGACGGATCTCAAGGGCAGGATTCTCTACGAGATCGGCAACGTCGCCCGCGAAGGTTCCACCGCGCAGAAGTTCGACTGGACGAATCCGACCGACGTCGCCGTGGCGCCCAACGGCGACATCTACGTGGTGGATGGCTATGGCAGCCAGCGCGTGAGCCGGTTCGACAAGAATTTCAAGCACCTCAAGACCATCGGCGGTCGGGGCAAGGAACACGGCCAGTTCAACACCTGTCACGGTATCTGGATCAAGACGCTCAAGGGCCGCGAGCCGGAGGTTTACACCGCGGACCGCCATAATGACCGCCTGGAGGTCTTCTCGCTGGATCTCGATTACAAGCGCACGCTCAAGGGCGACGTGCGCAATCCCTGCTGCTTCTACCAGCACAAGGGCTACATGTACGTTCCCGATCTCGCGAGCCGGGTCACCATTTTCGACGCGGAGGATCAGCTGGTCGCGCATCTCGGCGACGGACGCGACATCCCGAACGGCAGCATGGGCGCGAAGAAGGAGCTCGCCGACCAACATCCGGACAAGTTCTTCGCGCCGCACGCCATGTGCGTGGATTCGCGGGGCGACATGTATGTGATCGAATGGGTGAGCTTCGGCCGCCCACGCAAGTTCAAGCACACGCCACAAAAGCTGTAACGCATCGGCTCTGTAACAGTCATAACGTCAGTGAAGGGACGGCCACGCAGCCGTCCTTTCCTTTTTGGCGGGCGTGCTGGACGGCGAGAATTCGCGTCTCTTCGCAACAAAGTTGGTGCGAATGGCCGTCCACTGTGTCTTAATGTCCGGCAATCACCCGTTCTGTCGTGCGATGTATTGTGCCCGAACCAGCCGGTTTGAAAACGTGTCTCCAAGGAGACGCGTTGCTGCTTCCTGAGCAGTCCGTCCGAACACCATGAAATCATTTCCCATGCTCCATCGTCTTGTTGCGTCCCTGCCTGTCCTCGCCGGCCTCACCGCCAGCGCGGCCACCATCCCCGGTCTCTATAACACCGGCGTCTCCGATGCGGGCACGACGCTGGCCAACGGCGCCATCGATCCGCACTGGAAACTCGTGCAAAGCGCCGACGCCGCCGCGCCGGGACCGAACGCGTTTGTCGTCACCGACACATTGTTCCCGATCGTCGGCACCGGCCCGTGGCTCGCGAGCAGCGCGACCTCGAAATGGATCGGGCCGATGGCCAACCAAAGCACCGGCAACCAGGCGGGCGATTACAAGTATCGCATCACCTTCAGCCTCGCCGGGCTTGAGCCATCAACCGCCGTCATCACGGGACGTTGGACCTCTGACAATGGCGGTCCTGAAGTGTTGATCAACGGCCAGATCACCGGCGCGACGAGCGATGGCAATTTCGTCACTTTCGGCAACACTTTCACGGTCAACTCCGGGTTCATTGATGGCACGAACACGCTCGATTTCGTCGTGAACAACGCCGGCACCGCCGCGAATCCCACGGCGTTCCGGCTCGAGTTCACCAGCGGCACCGCCGATCTCCAGCCGCCGCCCGGCACGCCGCCGTCCATCACCACCCAGCCCGCTCCGGTGACGGTCGGCCTGCTGGATTCAGCCACGTTCAACGTCGTCGCCGCCGGCAGCCGGCCGTTCAATTATCAATGGCGGTTCAACGGCGCCCCCATCACCGGCGCGACGGGTGCGGGCTACTCGCTGGCGAATGCCGGCACCGCCAACGAGGGCGGCTACGATGTCATCGTGTCGAACGCGTCCGGCTCCATCACCAGCCAGGTCGCCTCGCTGACCCTCACCTTCCTCAGCCCCGCGCAGCGCACTTACGAACCTCCCGGGCCTTCCACGCGCCGCACCGGTCTGACGTTCTCGGAAATCATGTATCACCCGCCCGCGGACGGCGACGGGCGGCGCACGGAGTTCATCGAGCTCTACAATTCCAACCCGTTCTTCGAGGACATCAGCGGCTGGCGCCTGACCGGCGATGTTGATTTCACCTTCCCCGAGAACACCATCATTCAAGGCAACAGTTTCCTCGTCGTCGCGCCCGTTCCGGCGGATGTCGAAGCTGCCTACGGCATCAGCGGAGTCGTCGGTGGCTTCACGAACAATCTCCCGAACGAAGGCGGCACTCTCCGGTTGCGTAAACGCTCCGGCGGCATTGTGCTCGAAGTGAATTACAGCGACCAGCCGCCGTGGCCGGTCGCGGCCGATGGGACTGGGCATTCCATGATTCTGGCCCGCCCCAGCTACGGCGAAAACCACCCGCAGGCGTGGGCGGCCAGCGCGTTCAAGGGCGGTTCGCCCGGAACAGCTGATCCCACGCCCGTCGGTTTGCTGGAGAATGTCGTCATCAACGAAATTCTCGCGCACACCGATCCGCCGCTCACGGATTACATCGAGCTCTTCAACCACAGTTCGCTACCGGTGAACCTCTCCGGCTGCTGGCTGAGTGATGATCCGACAACAAACAAATTCCGCATCCCGGACGGCACGACGCTGAATGCGCGCGGCTTCGCGGCGTTTGATCAAGCCCAGCTGGGCTTCTCGCTCGCGTCGGACGGCGAGACCGTTTACCTCGTCAACCCGGACCAGACCCGCGTGCTCGCCGCGTTGCGCTACGACGGTCAGGCCAATGGCGTGGCATACGGACGCTTCCCAGATGGCGCGCCGGATTTCCAGGAACTCCAATCCCGCACCCCGGGCACCACCAACGCACCAACGCTCACTCGCGATATCGTGATCACCGAGATCATGTATAACCCGCTTTCCGGCGACAGCGACGATGAGTTCATCGAGCTGCATAATGTCGGCGCGACGGCGGCGGATCTGGGCAACTGGCGTTTCGTGAGCGGCATCGATTTCCAGTTCCCGGCCGGCACCACGATTCCAGCAGGCGGCTACCTCGCCGTGGCAAAGAATGCGTCTCGGCTCGGGACAAATTACAATGGACTGACCCCACAAAATTTGGTGGGCAATTATGGCGGCACCCTGGCCAACGGCGGCGAGCGCGTCGCGCTGGCGATGCCGGACTATGGTTTCACGACGAACGCCAGTGGCGTGATCACCACGAATGTCTTCTACATCGTGATGGATGAAGTCACCTACGTGGACGGCGGTCGCTGGGGGCGTTGGTCGGACGGCGGCGGCAGCAGCCTCGAACTGCGCGATGCGCATTCCGACAATCGCGCGGGCGTCAACTGGACGGACAGCGATGACACGGCGAAGTCCTCCTGGACGACCGTCGAGTTCACGGGCGTGCTCGATCTCGGTTCCGGCGCGGCGGATCGCGTTCAGGTCATGCTGCTCGGCCCCGGCGAAGCGTTGGTGGACGACGTCGAAGTCATTGTCTCCGGCGCGAATCGCGTGCCGAACTCCACGTTCGAGAGCGGGACGAACGGTTGGATCTTTGGCGGCACGCACAGCAAGACCAGCCTGGAGAACACCGGGTTCAACAGCTCGCGCTCGCTGCACCTGCGAGCCAGCGATCGTGGCGACCTCACCGCGAATCGTCTCTCCGCCCAGCTCTCCTCCGCCATCGCCGCGAACGCCACGGCCACCTTGCGCGCGAAAGTGAAATGGCTGCGCGGCCATCCGGAGATTCTGATTCGACTGAAGGGAAATTATCTTGAAGCGTTCGGACGCCTTCCGGTTCCGACCAATCTCGGCACGCCGGGCGCCGCAAACAGCACAGCGATTCAAAACCTCGGTCCCGTCATCACCGAAACCACGCATCGCCCAGTGCTTCCGCAAGCTGGACAACCCATTCGTGTCACCACGCGCGTCGCGGACCCGGACGGCGTTCAATCGGTGACGCTCAACTACCGCATCGATCCGTCCACGACCCTCACGAGCGTGACGATGGCGGACGACGGCGCGGGCGGCGATGCGCTGGCGGGCGACGGCATTTACACGGCGCAAATTCCCGGGCAGGCGACTGGCAAGCTGGTGGCCTTTCACATCGTCGCCAGTGATCGCAATGCGGTCTCGGCCTCGGCCCAGTTCCCCAGTGAAGCTCCCGCGCGCGAATGCCTCGTTCGCATCGGCGAAGCTCATCCGCCCGGAGCGTTCGGCACCTACCGTCTGTGGTTGACGGAGGCCACCGTCACGACCTGGGCGAACCGCGAAAAGACCAGCAACGAGAACCTCGACGGCACGTTCGTCTACGGCACCAACCGTGTCATCTACAACGTCGGCGCGCATTACAGCGGCAGCCCCTACACCTTGCCCAGCTACACGTCGCCAGTCGGCGCACTCTGCGGCTATGACATCGTGTTCGGGGAAGACGATCCGTTCCTCAGCACCACGCATATCGTGCTCGACTGGCCGGTGCGCGACGACACGAACCAGCGCGAGCAGTTGATGTATTGGTTCCTCGAGCAATACGGCCTGCCGAACAACTACCGCCGTTACGTGATCATGTTTGTGAACGGCATCCGTCGCGGAACGATCATGGACGACGTCCAGCAACCCACGGGCGAAACGGTCGAGGAATGGTTCAGCGACGATCCGGATGGCGCGCTGTTCAAGCCCGACTGCTGGGACGAGTTCTCCGATCGCGGCGAACGTGAAACGGGCTGCCTGGATCTGAACTCGATGGAGCTCTTCACCACCACGGGGGGCGTGAAGAAGACGGCGCGTTATCGCTGGGTGTGGAAACCGCGCGCCATCGATGGCACGGCGAACGATTACTCGCCGATCTTCCATCTCGTCGACGCCGCCAACGCCGCGACCAACGGCTACCAGAGCGCGATGGAAAGCGTCGCTGACATGGACAACTGGATGCGCACCTTCGCGATGAACGATCTCGCCTCGTTCTGGGATGCCTTCGGCAATCCGAACGCCAAGAACACGTTCCTCTACAAGCCCACGCAGTCCGGCTGGAAGCTGATGAGCTGGGATTTCGACGTCGGTCTCGGTGTCTTCAACGACCCGGTGAACGATCCGCTCTTCCCGGATCTCAACGACGACATGATGGATCGCGTTTACGCGAATCCCGCGTGGAAACGCCTCTACTGGGGCGCTCTGGCTGAGGGCGTGAACACGTTCTTCCAATCCGGTCCCGGCACGAAGATCGACGCGATCCTCGACGCGAAATACGCGGCGTTTCAGGCCAGCGGCATTTCGCTGGCGAGCCCCGCGGCGATCAAGACCTGGATCACTCAGCGCCGGGCGTTTTTGCTCGCGCAGCTGAACACCGTCTCGAATGTGTTCAACGTCTCCGGCCCGGCCACGTTCAGCACGAACCGCAATCTCATCTCCCTCACCGGCACCGCGCCCGTCGCCGTCCGCACCATCACGGTGAACGGCGTCGAATTCACGCCCGCATGGACCACCGCGAACAACTGGCGGCTCCTCATTCCGCTCACCGCGGGATTGAACGAGCTGGTCATCGCGGGCTTCGATCGCTTCGGAAATCCTGTTCCCGGCGCCAGCCGCACGAACGTCGTCGAGTTTACCGGCGCGGACCAGCTCGCCGCCGACAACATCGTCATCAACGAAGTGATGTACAACCCGCTCGTGTCCGACGCGACCTACATCGAGCTCTTCAACCGCTCGGAAACGTATTCCTACAACCTCACCGGCTGGCGGCTGAGCGGCGTCGATTTCACGTTCCCGCCCGGCACCATGCTGCTGCCCCGCGGCCTGCTCGTGATCTGCAAGGACCGCGCGGCGTTCGGCGACGCCTACGGCTGGGGCATCCCGGCCATCGAAGGCTTCAACGGCCAGCTCGACAACGGCGGTGAGACGCTGACGCTGATTCAGCCCGGCGCGACGGCGGCGGAAGACGTGGTGGTGGATCGCGTCACCTACGATGACGATTTGCCGTGGCCCGCCGTGGCGGATGGCGCGGGCGCGTCGCTGCAATTGATCGACGCGAATCAGGACAACAACCGCGTGAGCAACTGGACGGCGGGCACGGGCTGGAAATTCTTCAGCCTGACCCGCAGCGTCGGGACGTCCGTGGCGACGAACCTCGCGTTTTTCTTCCAGCTCCCCTCGAATCCGGGGGAGATTTACCTCGACGACGTGGCGCTCGTCCTCGGCAGCGATCCGGCCGGCGGCCCGAACCTGCTCGCCAACGGCGGCTTCGAGGAACCGTTCGCCCCGGCGTGGCGCGTGGCGGGTCCGGCGACCAACAGCGTCATCACCACCAGCGAGGCGCACTCCGGCAATTCCAGCGCCCGGGTGATCTTTGTGCCCGGCACGCTCGGTTTGAACAATTTCTCGCAGGGCTTCCCGGCACTGACGACGAACACCGTTTACACGCTCAGCTTCTGGTACCTGCCGGGCACGGCGGGGACGAACTTCTCCTTCCGCATCAACACGACGTTCAATGGCGCGATTGATCCGCGCGCCACGCCGTTCACGCCCGGCGCGCCGAATTCCGGCATCGCGACTTTGCCGGCGTATCCCGAGCTCTGGCTCAGCGAAGTGCAGCCGGTGAATCTCACGTCGCGCACGGACAACGCCGGCGACAACGATCCGTGGATCGAGATCTACAACGGCGGCAGCGCGCCGCTGAGTCTCGATGGCTGCTCGCTCGCGAACAATTATTCAAACCTCACGCAATGGGCGTTCCCCGCCGGAACAACCATCGGTGCCGGCGAGTTCCTCCTCGTGTGGGCGGACAACGAGCTGGCGGAATCGGCGGCGGGCTCGTTGCACACGAACTTCCGCCTCGCCCCGACGAATGGTTCCGTGGCGCTCTCGCGGCTGGTGAACGGCGCGCCGCAGATTGTGGATTACTTCAACTACGCCGGCGTCGAGGCGGACCGTTCCTACGGCGCGTTCCCGGACGGCCAGTCGTCGTACCGGGGGAACTTTTTCTACCCAACGCCGGGCGCGACGAACAACCCGGCGGCGAAACCGGTCACGCTCTTCATCAACGAATGGATGGCGGCGAACGCGTCGTTCCTGCGCGATCCGGCGGATCAGGATTTCGACGACTGGTTCGAGATCTACAATCCCACCACGAACACCGTCGATCTGTCCGGGTTCATGCTCACCGATGATTTCACGCGTCCGGGCAAATCCATCGTCCCGTCCGGCATGAGCCTCGGGCCGCTGGGCTACCTGCTGGTGTGGGCGGACGAGGAACCCTCGCAGACGCGGCTGGAGGGCGATCTGCATGTCGATTTCCGGCTCGGCCAGGGCGGCGAACAGATCGCGCTTTACGATTCGGCCGGGCGCTTGATCGATTCGATCACCTTCGGCGCGCAGACGAACAACATCAGCCAGGGCCGCTGGCCGGGCGGCGGGCCGGCCCCGTTCCATTTCATGCCCACGCCCACGCCGCGCGCGGCGAATGTCATCCCGACCTCGAACCCGCCCGTTCTGGCGGTGAACCTGGGCAACAACGCGGTGTCGCTCGTCTGGTCCGCGCAAGCCGGCCGGAGCTATCGTGTGCAATACAAAGACGACTTGAACGCGGCGGATTGGATCGACCTCGGCGGCCCGGTGACGGCCCCGGGCGCGACCGCCTCGCTGACGGATGCAGGCAGTGGTAACCAGCGGTTCTACCGCGTGGTCCTGATCCCGTGACAACGCTTTCACCGCGGACAATTGGCTTGCCGCAATGTATGCGGCTGTGGTCTGCTCTTGGGACATTCCCTGAAAGAGCCGCCGCGGTGAACCCGTGGCAACAGCCCGTGAACCGGAGACGGATGGGACCGTCCCGTCCGCGGGTTGCGGCGCAAACAAAAACATGATCATGAAAACTCGGAAACCAAACCTAGGTGCCCTGGCCGCGCTCGGCCTGCTGGGCGCCCTCACGGCGGGCGCGCAACCCGTCATCCCCAACCCCGGCTTCGAGGCGGACACCTTCACGGTGTTCCCCGGCTACGTGTCCGGCAACGCGCCGATCACGGGCTGGATCTCCGGCGATCCCGCCCGCTCCGGCATCAATCCCGGCGGCGGCAGCCCCTTCGCGGACAACGGCGTCATTCCCAACGGCAGCCAGGTGGCGTTCATCCAGAACAGCGCGGGCTCCTCCCTGAGCGCGACGATCTCGGGATTGACCGTCGGCACCAGCTACACCGTCAATTTCCGGGTCAACGCACGCGGCGGGAACACCGCAAACCTGCGCGTCGCGGTCGACGGAACGGACATCATCAACACCGGCGTGACTTCCGTGGGTGACGCGAATGCCTATAAATATTTCGCGTTCAATTTCACCGCCGCCGCGGAATCGCAGACGCTGGCGCTTCATAACAACGCGGGCGGCGACAACACGGTGGTGGTGGACGATTTCAGCATCGCCCCGAAGAACAGCGGATGGTCCTACGCCGCGTGGACGGATGAAGCCAGTTCTGGAATCGACAACACCAAGACCTACACGCACGCCTACAATTTCGGCAGCGCGGCAGACGCGACCATCAATGGCGTGAACTTTACGGGTATCACCGGCGGCAATCCTTCCGTGGTGAACAAGTTCTCGGCGACCGGTCTGGCCAACGTCTTCAACAACGACGGCAACAACCTGAACGACGGCACGCGCGCGATGGCGAACGACTTCCTCTATGGCGGTCCTTCCCAGGGCATCACCATCACGGGACTGGAGCTCGGCGCCGAGTACGTCGCCACGATTTACTCCGTCGGCTGGGAAAACGGCACCCGCGCCGCGACCTTCAGCGTCGGCAATGACCGCCTCACGGTCAACCAGGACCACTTCGGCGACAACAACGGCATCGCGTTCATCTATCGCTACATCGCGACGGATGTCTCGGTGACGTTGAACTTCAACCAGCTCGAAGGAAACTCCATCCACGTCTACGGCTTCAGCAACTACGAGCTGAACCCGCCGACCGTTCCGCAGATCGCCAACCCGAGCTTCGAAGCGAATAACTTCACGACATTCCCCGGCTACGTCAGCGGCAACGGCCCGATCACCGGCTGGAGCGCGCTCGGCGGGCACGGCGTGAACCCCGGCACGTTCGGCGGCCCGTTCACGGACAACGGCGCGATTCCCGACGGCACCAAGGCCGCGTTCCTCCAGGAAGACGGCGCGCTGAGCCAGGTCGTCAGCGGCTTCATCGTCGGCGCGAGCTACCAGATCAGCTACTATGAAAACGCCCGGCTCGGCGGCGTCCCCGCCTGCGAAGTCAAGGTCAACGGCAACACCGTTGTCGCGGCCCACAACGTCTCCCCCGTCGGCGGCGCCACCCCCTATCGTCAGGTCGTCAGCGATCCGTTTACCGCCACGGCCTCCTCGATGGAGATCGCGTTCATCAAGAGCAATCCCCAAGGCGGCGACACGACCCTGCTGATCGACAACGTCAGCTTCCTCGCGCCCGGCACGGCACCCGTCATCACCGTGCAGCCCCAGGGCCAGATGGTCGGCGCGGGCGCCACGGTCACGCTCACCGTCGCGGCCATCGGCAGCGCGCCGCTCAGCTACCAGTGGCGGAAGAACGGCACGGACATCGACGGCGCGTGGGAGCCGAACCTCACGTTCTCGCCGATCACCAAGGACGATGCCGGCACCTACTCCGTGCTCGTCAGCAATCCCGCCGGCGGCACCGCCAGCGCCGACGCGGTGATCGTGGTGCGCGACAGCGTGACGACGGCCTTCAACACCGGCGTCGATGATTCCGGCATCGCGCTGGCCGACGGCGCTGTCGATGCGCACTACAAGTTGATCCTGAACCCCGACTCCGCCGGCTCCGACACGTTCGTGGAAGATTCCACGCTGTTCCCCATCGTCGCCGGCCCGTGGGTGGCGAACAACGCCGGTTCCAAATGGATCGGCCCGCGCACGGAAACGTCCGCCGCCGCCGGATCCGCCGGCGCGGGTGGCGACTACGTTTACCGCACGGTGGTGGATCTGACCGGGTTTGACCCCGCGTCGGTCGTCATCGCCGGTGACTGGTCCACGGACAACGACGGCGGTGACATCCTCATCAACGGCGTCTCCACCGGCCAGAAGAACACGGCGCAATTCGCCGCGTTCACGCCCTTCACCATCACCAGCGGATTCCGCGCCGGCCTCAACACCATCGACTTCAGGATCAACAACGCCTCCATCGGCTACACCGGCCTGCGCGTGGATCACCTCCGCGCCCTCGGCACCGCGCTGCCGGCCGGCACCGCGCCGTTCATCGTCGAGCAGCCGCAGAACCAGTCGCTCCTGCTCGGGGATCGCGTCACCTTCAGCGTCCGCGCCAACGGCAGCCCGGCGCTCGATTATCAATGGTTCTACGGGGCCGATCCGTTGCTCCTCGAGAACGGCCCGGAGCTGTCGTTCACCTTCGACTTCCCGGATCAGGTCGGCCTCTACAGCGTCGAGATCATCAGCCCCTTCGGCACCGTGCGCAGCGCAGCGGCGGAGCTCAGCCTGCGCGATCGTCCGCTCATCACCTCGCAGCCGCAAAGCCTCGCGGTCGCGGTGGGAGAAGCCGCGACCTTCAGCGTCACGGCCAATGGCGCGGAGCCGCTGGCGTATCAGTGGTTCAAAAACGGCGGCGAAATCCCCGGCGCCACGAATCCGCAGCTGAACATTCCGGCGGCGGCGACCGGCGATGCCGGCATCTACTCGGTGCGCGTTTCCAACGCCTCGGGCTTCGTCACCAGCGTCAACGTCACGCTCGCCGTGCTCGAGGCCGTGCCCGGCATCTTCAACACCGGCGTGGATGGCAGCGGCGCCGCCCTCGCCGACGGCGCCGTGGATGCCCACTACCGCCTCACCTCGAACGCGGATTCCATCTCCACCGACGCGCTGGTGCAGGACTCCACGCTCTTCCCCATCGTCGCCGGCCCGTGGATCGCCAACGAGGCGGACTCGAAATGGATCGGGCCGCGCACCGAGACCTCGGCCGCGGCGACGGGCGATTACATCTACACGCTCGCCATCGACCTGGGCGGGTTTGATCCCGCCACCGTCCGCCTCTCCGGCGAGTGGTCCACCGACAACGAAGGCCAGGACGTGCTGCTCAATGGCGTCTCCACCGGCTTCAAGAACCTCGGCGGTTTCACCGCCTACGCCTCGTTCAACATCACCGGCGGATTCCGCGACGGCATGAACGAGCTCCAGTTCAAGGTGAACAACGCCGGCGCCGGTTACACCGGCCTGAAGGTGCGCAACATCCGCGCGCTCGGCACGCGCAAGACCGCCCAGCCGCCCGTCGTCGTGATCAACAGCCCGGTCGATGGCAGCACCCTCCCGGCCTGCGCCACCGCGACCATCTGCGCCACCGCCACGGCCGGCAACGGAGCGACCATCGCCCAAGTCGCGTTCTTCGCGAACGGCGCCGCGCCGCTTGGCGTCGCGACCAGCGAGCCCTACTGCGTCTCCGTCCCGAACGCGCCCGCCGGCTCCTACGCGCTCACGGCCATCGCCACGGACAGCAACGGCAATTCCTCCACCTCGGCCCCGGTCAACGTGACCGTCGCCGACACGACGCTGCCCGTGGTGAATTGCCCCGCGGACATCTCGGCGCTCGCATCAAGCGCCAGCGGCGCCGTCGTGACCTTTGAGGCGACCGCCTCGGACAACTGCGGCCAGGCCGCCGTCGAGTGCGTGCCGGCCTCCGGCGGCACCTTTGCGGTGGGGGCCACCACCGTCACCTGCACGGCGACGGACGCCGCCGGCAACCGCGGCACCTGCTCCTTCACCGTGACTGTCCGCACGGACAACCAGCCGCCGACGGCCGTCATCACCGCGGATCAGCTCATGGACTTCACGCCGGACTTCGAGAACCCCGTGCTCATCTCCTGCAACTGGTGGAACTCCTGCCTCAAGCTCGACGGCTCGCTGTCCTCCGATCCGGAGAACGGCGCGCTGGCCTACCACTGGTTCATCGAGGGAGAAGCTGTTCCGTTCTCCAGCAGCGCCGCGACGACCAACTGCCTGGAGCTCGGCACCCACACCGTCGTGCTCGTGGTGACGGATGCGGCCGGCCTGGCCGGCACGGAAAGCAGGACGCTTGAAGTCGTCACCGCGCCGCTCGCCATCGAGCTGCTGATCGAGAAGGTCAACCAATCCGCCGCCTACCGCCGCGCCAAGCGCGAGCTCACCGCCACGCTGCGCATCGCCCTCCAGCATTCCGGCGACAGCAAGCTCCGCCCGACGCAGACCACGCTCGACGCCTTCGAAAAGAAAGTCCGCGCGCAGGTCACGCCCTATCAGCCCGACCTCGCCGCGTCGTTGATCCGCTGGTCGCAGGCCATCAGCAAAGGCACGGAAAACTGCATCAAGCCGCCAGCCAAGCCCCGCTACGACGGCAAGGGCAAGGACGACGACAAGGATGACGAAGATGATCAGACTCCGAACAACTGAGCGTTGCCCGGGCGGCTGAAACCGCCCCCTTGAAATTCACGAAGCCGGGAAGCAATTCCCGGCTTCTTTTTTACCCGTTGCATTCGGTAACCCCGCCATCCCGCCGTGCGCAACTTCGTTGAGGTCGCGGAGCGACCCGCTGAAGGTAGCCGTGGGCTTCAGCCCACGGTGCGAGCCAGTCAGAGTGCCGCGTCGCGGAGCGACGCTTGATCCTTCATTCAGTCGTCGCTCCGCGACGAATGTCTCCTCCTAATTCCTCATCCGTGGACTCAAGTCCACGGCTACCTTCAAGCCTCGCTCCGCGAGATGAACGACACCATGCCACCCACAATGCAGCCAGAGACATCCGCCACCACTCGCCACCGGACGACTTTTTCCTAGAACGCAGTTCCGCCGTGCGCTAATAGCACTGGCCATGCGATGGGAAAGTTTATGGCTCGCCGCCGCGCTTATGGCGGCAGGTTGCGCCACGAAGAAAAACGTCTACGGCACGTCCGAACAACCGCCCATGACGCCCGGCGTCGCCGCCACCTCTCCGAAACCGCCGGCCGTGATCGTCACGCCCGCCACCGGGAACCGCGGTCGCGTCACCTCCGTCAACCCGACCGCGCGCCACGTCGTGGTGAGCTATGCGCTCGGCATCCCGCTGCCGCTCGTGGATCAAAAGCTCTTTGTCTATCGCGCAGGATTGAAGGTCGCCGAGCTGAAGGTCAGCAAGGAGCGTATCGACGTGAATCTCGTGGCGGACATCGCGTCCGGAGAATGCCGCGTGGGAGATGAAGTCCGCCCGGATTGATCAGGGCCGGTGAGAAGCGCCGGGCCTTCGGCTCAGCTCGTCGACTTCACCGCCTTGCCCGCCGACTTCTTCTGGTACGGCGAGTGGAGGTTGAAGTAGATCCCGCACAACGGACGATCCCCGTCCGTCTGGCTGAGAATGATGGTGAGCTGCCGGTCCAGCGCGATGCCGTGCCGCAGGTTCGGACCCCGGTTTTCGTAGGCCTTGATGGCCTTCTCCATCAGGGAACGCAGCGAGGTTTCGGCATCCTCCGGCACCTTGTCGATGCACACGACGAACTTGTCATAGGCCTTGAGAGCCTCGCTCATCTCGTGCTTGAAGGTGTCGGCGGTCACGACCGGAAGATAGAAGGACCGGGCCCGAACTTCAAAGTTCAAAGTTGCGGCCACCGCCGCCCACCGCACGCGGGAACAGCCTATCCGGCCTCTTCCGCGGCGGCCTGCTTCACCACCCTTGGCCGGGAACCGAACAACGACGTGCCGATGCGCACGATGGTCGCGCCCTCCGCGATCGCCACCTCGAAATCACCACTCATTCCCATGCTCAAGTGCGGCAATGGCGCGCCCAGCCTTTCCTCGCAGCGGGTCTTCAGCTCGCGCAACTGCCGGAACAACGGCCGCACCTTCTCGGCATCGGGCGTCCACGGCGCGATCATCATCAGCCCGTGAATCTCAATCTTGGGCAGCGCGTTGATCGCGTCGAGATTCTCCAGCACCTGGTCCGCCTTGAAGCCGAACTTGGTCGATTCACCGGCCAGGTTCACCTCCAGCAGAACCGGCATCGTCTTCGCCTGCTTGTCCGCCTGCTTGTTGATTTCCTGCGCGAGTGCGAGCGAGTCCACACTCTGAATCATCTCGAAGCAATGCACCGCGTCGCGGCACTTGTTCGATTGCAGGTGCCCAATCATCTGCCAGCGCAGGCGTCCAGGGCACATGGAAATCTTGAGCTTCGCCTCCTGCACCTTGCTCTCGCCGAACACCGCCAGGCCGCAATCCGCCGCCTCGCGAATCAACTCCGGCGGCATGCCCTTGCTCACCGCCAGCAACAACACCGAGGAACGATCCCGTCCCGCCC
>JBDHQG010000573.1:0-3393 GCA_039806925.1 Limisphaerales bacterium | reverse complement strand
TAGGCATAATTGCCGAGCCCTCCGAGCCGGGTGGAGCCGCTGAGGACGAGGAAGAATTGCATGCCGGCTTCCATCACGCCGCGGATGTCGGTCTCCATGGTGTCGCCAATCATCACGACCTGTTCCGGTCCGCTCAACGTGACCTCAGCGAGCTTGCGGCGGGCCCGGTGGAACATATAGCCGTTGGGCTTCCCGAGGTAATACGCATGATGCCCCGCGCTCGCCTTGAGAAACGCCGCGGTGGAACCGGTGCCGGAACGGGTCTTCTCGCTGGAGACCGGGCACCAGTTGTCGGGATTCGTGGCGAGCAACCGCGCGCCACGCTCGATGCATTCGTGGGCCTTCACCAGTTTCTCCATCGTGGTCATGCCTTCGCCAACGACGACATAGCGCGGGCGAATCCCGTCATTCGCAATCTTCCGCTCGTGCAGCGCGGTGAGCAATCCGCCTTTGCCGATGACGAAGACGGTGCAGCCGGGATCGGTTTCGCTTAGGAAATTCGCCGTGTTCAAGGCAGAGGTGTAGAAGTGGCGCGCGGAGAGCCCGTGAACGCCGAGGTGCTTCAGGCGCACCGCGATATCTTTCGGCGTTGGCGCGGAGTTGCTAGTGAGAAAAAGAAAGGGGTACCCGTGGCGGTCAGTGCCCGCACGAATTCCACCGCGCCCGGGATAAGCTGGTTCTCGCGATAAATGACGCCATCCATGTCAATTAAGTAGCCGGTTTTCATAGTTGTCGACGGATCGATTCATTGCATTCCTCGTCGGTACGGCGTTTGGGATGTGAACGGCCGAGAGGGGAGGCCGCCGGGTTTGGGCGGCCAGGTGAACTGGGCAGGACGCCTGCCGCCGCCTTCCACCGTCAATCGCGCCGGAGCGCGCTGCAAATCACGATCAGTGCGCGACAAGTTTGTTCCCATTGGAAAAAAATCTCCACCAAATGGAGGCAGGGCAACGGTGTCACAACGCGCGCACAAAATATCAACCGAGCCGGAATGTGCGGTTGAAAGCAGGGCAGGCTAGAAGCACTGTCCTACCGGCGGGCAGTCCTCAATTCGCGATCTCCTGCTGCATCGTTCCGGCCAAGGCCGCCGGAGGCGAGGCTCATAACACGCCGGGCGACATCCCGACCGCAACGATGCTGCAGGCTTGCACAACGTTCAGCCCGAGCTTCTCAGCCGCCGCGAGCACCTCGTCCGATTCCGTTCCGGGATTCAGCCAGAGCTCGTCACAGCCTTTCGCCGCGATGTCAGGAAGAATCTTCAGGACGACCGGCGGCGGAAGATAAACGCTGACCTTGAACGGGCGCACGGGCACATCACCGATGGATGGATAGCAATTGAGACCTTCGATCTTGGTTTCCCTGGGGTTCACCGGATAAACGGCATAGCCCTGCTGGAGAAAGGCACGCACCGCCTTGTTCCCGTACTTCGAGCGATCTGACGACGCGCCGATGATTGCCACAGTCTTCATGCCGTCAGTATCGGCAGAAGCGCGCCGCGCGCAAGGGGCCGATCTTTTCTTTCCCAAACTCGCAAATCCATCCAAGACGTTCTTGCCAATTCCATGTCATTTTGGTAACAACTCCTCAGTCCCAACGACCCCGATGAACTTTCCCTCGTGCCAATGGCGCGGTATGGACTGGCTCTATGCACTGGCGATCTGCCTTTTGCCCTCCCATTCGCATTCCCAAACGCTGCGCTGGACGAATCACGACGGTTACCGCAGCGCCGAACTCACCGTGCCGGTTGGAAACAAGACCGGGTTCACCCTCCTCAAGCCCGGACAAACCGGGCTGTTCTTCACCAACGAGATGTCCTACGCCCGCTCGGAGGCAAACCAGAATCTTATCAATGGCTGCGGCGTGGCCGCGGGAGATTTCGATGGCGACGGCTGGTGCGACCTCTACTTTGCCAACACCGATGCGCCGAACGGGCTCTTCCGCAATCAAGGCGGCTGGAAGTTCCAGAACGTGACGGAAACCGCCGGCGTCGGGTGCGGGACAAACTCGGCGTCGAAAGGCGCCGTGTTCGCCGACGCGAACGGCGATGGATGGCTGGATTTGCTGGTCGGCATGCTCGGCGGGCCCAACGCCTATTTCCAGAATCTCGGTGATGGCCGCTTCACCAACCTCACCATGAGCGCCGGGATCACGGTGCGGCTCGGGACGCATTCGGTGGCGATGTCCGACATCGATGGCGACGGCGACCTCGACCTGTATCTCGCAAACTACGGCGAGAACTCAATCCTGCGCAGCGGCGGCAGTTTCTCGACGCGCATGGTCAACGGCAAGCCGGTGGTCACCGGGCGCTGGGCGAAGCGCCTGAAGATTATTGACGGGCGAATCGTGGAACTTGGCGAACCAGATTCGCTCTTCCTCAACGATGGAAATGGAAGGTTTTCGCCGGTCTCGTGGACCGGCGGTTCGTTTCTCAACGTCGACGGCCAGCCGCTCAAGAGCGAGCCTTACGACATGGGCCTTTCCGTCATTTTCCGCGACATCAACGGCGACGGCGCGCCTGACATTTACGTGTGCAACGACTTCCAGGCCCCGGATCGCATCTGGATCAATGATGGAACGGGCCGCTTTCGAGCGCTCGCGGATCAGGGGATTCGCACGACCTGCCAGTTCTCGATGGGCGTCGATTTCGCGGACATTGATCGCGATGGCTTCGACGACATCTTCGTGGGCGACATGCTCAGCCGGGTGCATGAACTTCGCTTGCGCCAGAGCAGCGCCACGAATCCGCCCCCGGCTGAAAGCGGTGAGACCTGGGACCGACGGCAAGCCCGCCAGAACACTCTCCAGATCAACCGTGGCGACGGAACCTATGCGAACATCGCGGCCATTGCCGGCGTCGCCGCCTCCGACTGGACCTGGTCCGTCGTGTTCCTGGATGTGGATCTCGACGGCTTCGAGGATCTGCTCGTCGCCAACGCGCACGGTTACGACACGCAGGATCTCGACATGCACGAAAGCATGCCGCAGGAATCGGGCGGCACCCTGCGCATCGGCAAGCAGCTTCGCATGTTCCCGCCGCTCATCACGCCCAACTACCTTTTTCGCAACCGCGGCAACCGGACCTTCGAGGAAACCGGCGCCGCCTGGGGCTTCCATTCCACCAATGTCTCCCATGGCATCGCCCTGGCCGACTTCGATCTCGACGGCGATCTCGACATCGCCGTCAGCTGCCTCTGGCAGCCTCCTTTGCTCTACCGCAACGAATCCACCGCCCCGCGCGTCGCCGTCCGGCTCCGTGGCGCCGGCAGGAACACGCGCGGTATCGGCGCCAAGATCAAGCTCCTCGGCGGGGCCGTGCCCGCGCAGTCCCAGGAAATTCATTGCGGCGGACGCTATCTGTCGGCTGATGACACGATGCGCGTGTTCGCCGCCGGC
>JBDHQG010000572.1:0-3393 GCA_039806925.1 Limisphaerales bacterium | reverse complement strand
CCGTTCTCCTTCAGCACGCGCACCTGTCCGTCGCCCGAGGCCGCGATGAACTGATCCGTCACGCCCACGAACGCGACCGCGGTCACTTCCTTGCCCGCGCCTTCCACGTTCTTCTTCCGCTCGCCCGTCACCGTGTCCCACACCTTGATCACGTTGTCCGCGCCCGCGCTCACCAGCATCCGCCCGCCCGCGCGCCACGCGACCGCGAGCACGTAGCTCGTGTGTCCCTCGAACGCCTTCACCACCTTGCCGCTCGCCAGATCCACCACGCGCGCGAACCGGTCCGCCGAGGATGACGCGAGATGTTTTCCGTCCGGCGAGAACTCCAGCGCCAGCACCGCGTCGCTGTGAACATTCGGAATCTCGCGCACGAACGCGCCGTCCGCGACGTTCCACAATTTAATCTCCCCGCTGCGCGTCGGCTCGCCGCCGCCCGTGGCCAGCAACGCGCCGTCCGGGCTGAACCGCACCGCGTTCACGCGGTCCGCCAGCGGCGAATCCACGTCGCCCGAACCAATCGCGCGCTCCAGCGTCCACGCCGGCTGCAAATCCCACGCGACCAGTTCGCCGCCCGAAGCCGCGAGCAACGTCGTCGCATCGACAAACGCCAAACCGGCCGATGCGCCATTCGTCGCGCCCGGAAACACCTCGACCGCCTCGCCGGACTTCGCGCTCCAGGTGCGCGGACGGCCATCCGCCGCGAGCGTCGCCAGCACCGCGCCATCCGGCGAGAAGCTCACGCTGCGCGCCGCGAGTTCGCTCGCCGTCGCGGCCTTGCGGAACTTCTTCAGATCGGCCTCAGTCTTGGACTGCTGCGCCTTCGCGCCATCCAGCACTGCCTTCGCCTGGCTCACTGTGTTCGACGCCCGCCCCGCCGCCTGCAACGCCAGCTCCAGCTCGTGGCCGGTGACGGACTTGCGCGTCTCGGCACGTTTGAATTCCTTGTCGGCGGCCGCGAGCGCCTTCGTCGTGGTGTCGATCTGATTCGTCGCCTGCTTCCGTTTCTCCGGCGCCTCCGCCAGCGTCTTGTCGTAAGCCGGCTTGAGCTGGCCCGCCGCGAACGACAGCGACGCCACATCTTCAATCGCCTTCTCCGCGCCCGTGCGCGCCGCCTCGGCCAGCTTGTTTTTCATGTCCGCATCCGCCGCCACGGCATCCGCGAATGCGCGGCTCTTCTCCGCCACCGCCGCCGATTCCTCCGCGATGCGCGCCGCCGTTTCCTTCGCCGCATCGACAGTGCCGACTGCCGCCTTCGTCCGGGCCGCGAGGCTCGCCATCTCCGTCGCCGTCTTCTCCGCGTCCGCCTTCGAGAAGGCCGTGCGTTCCGCCGCGATCTGCGCCTCCGCCGCCTTGGTGGACGCCACCCGCGCGCGCGCCGCGGCTTCCTTCGCGGATTTGTCCGCGCCCTCGAACGCCTCGATGGTCTTCTTGATCTCCGCGAGCAAATCGGTCAGCGCCTTGTCGGCGTTGTTCTTCGCGACCTCGGATTCCTTGAACGCCTTCTCCTTCTCCAGAAAAACTTTCTCCGTGAACGTGTTCGTCGTCGTGGCCACCGCGACGCGGTCCTGCTGCTTCTTGCTCTCGGCCTCCGCCGCCTTCACCGACTTGTCGTGAAACTCCACGGACTGCTTCGCGACCGTCAACGCGCGCTCCGTCTCCGCCGCGAGTTCGATGGCATAACGATCTCCCTTCAAGTCCGCGATGGCCTTGCCGTCTTCCACGTTCCACAAGCGCACCAGCTTGTTCGTGCCCGCCGAGGCGAAGCGCTTACCGTCTGGCTGCACGGCGAGCGCGGTGATCGCCGCATCCTGCTTCAACTCCGCGACAGCCTTGCCTTCCGCGACATTCCACCGACGGACGATTCCATCCGAAGCGCCCGCGAGCAGATTCGTTCCGTCTGCCAGCGCTTCCAGCGCCGTCACGCGCACGTCCGGCGTCTTGAGCTCTTTCACCAGCGCGAGCGCGGGCAGACTCCAGAGACGAATCACGCCATCGTTCGCCCCGGCGGCAATCTGCTGGCCATTCGCGAGCCACGCCACGGCGTTCACCTCCGACGTGACGTCAATCGAACCGAGCGCCGTGCCGGCGTTCACGTCCCACAGGCGCACCGTCTTGTCCGCCGAGCCGGAGCACAAGCGCGCGCTGTCCGGTGAGAACTTGAGGGAGGTCACCGCGTCCTTGTGGCCGAAGAGCGTCCAGCGCTGCTCGCGGGTCTCGGTGCTAACGAGGGTGATTTGATGCTCCGCGCCGACCGCGGCGATCCATTTGTGATCCGGGCTGACGGCGAATCCCGAGATCGTGTTCGTGAGCGAGACGGCGAACTTCCGCACGTCGCGCGGACGCCGCCAGAGCTTCACTTCACGAAACGCCGCCGAGGCGAGCAACGTGCCATCGGCATTGAACGACAGCGAATTGATCACGTCGCGATGCGCGGCATTCGTGAGGCCGGCGGAAGCAAGCTTCGCATCCGCCAGTCGCGTGACGAGCTGCGCGGACGGCACATGATACACGTCGATGCGATTGCCGCGCGCGCACGCCGCGAACTGTCCGTCGCGCGTCAACGCGACGGCGAGGATGGGTTCGAGCACCGGCGGTTTCTCCAGCCAGTTGATCGCCGCCGTGCCGCGCACTTCGCCTTTCGCGCCCTGATCGATCCAGAGCTTCACGAGCGCGAGCTGGTCCGGCGTCAGGTTCGGCGCGTTCGCCTTGTTGTCCTTCGGCGGCATGATCAACTCGGAGTCCACCTGCAAAGCCGCCTTGAGCAGCAGGCTCTCGCCGCTCTTGCCTGCCGCCGCCGCTGGTCCGGTGTCGCCACCCTTGAGGATGAGCTGCGGTGTTTCGAGATTCAGTCCGCCCTTGGCCTTCGTGGTGTTGTGACAGGCGAGACACGAATTGCGGAAGATGGGAAGGATCTCCTTCTCGAAATCGACCGGCGTCTCGCGTTTCAGCTCCGCGACCTGCAAGCCGGCGGCCGAAGAAGGCGAAACACCCAACACCAAGATCCAAAATCCAAGCAAACACCAGGCGCCAAACGCTGGTAGCCGCCGAGGTGACGAGGCGGAGAACTGCAAACGCTCGCATTTGCCGGCGTCGAGCTGCGGAGCAGCGGAAGATAATAGCCCACGGCGTGAGCCGTGGGTTGGCGTGCCGGAATTTTCCGAAGCCCCGGCAGGGGCGATAGAATCCCGACCATGCCGTGTGGTTTCTTTCGCCGCGCTGCGGCTCTGATCTCCATCATGGACTTTGATCCCACGGCTCACGCCGTGGGCTACTGGCTTTCGCAACTCCGTTGCTTCAAATCGTTTCATTTGCTCTTCGCCTGTTCGACTGCCGGGGTGACTCGGACCGCAATCGGTGTGGAGTAAACCTGCACGGTGAGATCGCGCGGCTTGG
>JBDHQG010000571.1:0-3397 GCA_039806925.1 Limisphaerales bacterium | reverse complement strand
TGATGAAGCCGTCGCCGAGCGGCTTGAGTTCCTTGCCCGTCTCCGGCCAGAAGCCGCCAACAACAATGCCCAGCACCACGCCGATGATCACCTGCACGTAGAGATGGCTGTACCACGGGCGTGGAGGCGGCGAAGCAGCGGCGGCGTTCATCAGTTTGAAGCGGGTTCGCGGATGTTTTGCCACAGCCGCCCGCAAGCGGGCGAGCGCTTACTTACAAACGCTTAAACGGAGTGCGCCCGTCCTCGGGCGCAGAAATGTCGAAAGTGCTGTGAGCAACGGCGGCAGCGGAACCGGCGGATTGTCGAACGCTTCTGCGTCCGAGGACGGGCGCACTCCGCATCCGCCTTTCCGGCTACTTGCTGATTCTGAAGAAGCGGTGGCCGGGGGCGAGGTCGGAGGTGTCGAGGGCGGCGGGGCTGGCGGGGGCGCCGTCGACAGCGGTCCAGGGGCCGAGCACCGTCGGGGCGCTTTCGAGCACGCCGCCGCCGGTCCATTCGAGGTGGATTTTTCCGCCGCTGAGGCGGGGCGCGGTGAACTGCGGCGGCTCGACCGCCGGCTGCACGCGCAGCACGCCGAGGTAGGTGAAGTGGTTGGCGTTGTTGTTCGCCGCCGCCGGCGCCAGGCTGATGGTGAGTTCGCCGCCTTCGCTCGGGCGCGCGGCCGGCACCGTCACGGTGTTGGTCACGTTGTTGGCGGCGTTGAGTTCGGCCGCCGCGGTGGCCGCGCCTTCGACGGTGTAGCGGGTGGTGCGGTTGTCGCCCACGCCGGTGCGCGAGGCGTAGAAGGTGAGGGTGTAGCCCAGCGCGGGGTCCAGCCCGGTGAGTTTGAACTTGGGGAAGATGTTCGCCAGGTTGTTGAAGGTTTCGGTGTTGCCGTAGAGGGAGTCGCGCGTGGCGTCCACCGGGAACAGCGCCGCCGCGGTGGTCCCGTTTTCGTTGGCGCCGTTGAAGCGCGCCTGCATCACCAGGTTCACGGGCGTGGCGGTGTTGTCGGCGGTGATGAGGCCGGCCAGCGCGCCGTCGTCGGTGGCGCCGATGGCGGTGGTGAGGTTGTTCCAGTGGTTGATCGGATCGTCGGGTGAGGCGCCGTTGAGGGTGGTGTTGGCGCCGCCGAAGTCGATGAGGAAGACCTGCGCCTCGGGGCCGGGCACGGTGCCGCTGATGGTGGTGTTGGCCGCGATGACGTTGAGGGAGAGATCCTGCACTTCGTTGATCACCACGGTGAAGGCCGCGCCGGGGGCCAGCGGCGGGTCCAGCGTCAGCACCACGGTCTTGCCGTCGCGCCGCAGTTCGGCCGCCGGCACGTCGACGGTGCCGCCGTTGACTTCGTAGTTGCACGGCGGGCTGGCGGTGAAGCTGTCGAGCGCTTCGTTGAAGAGCAGTTCGATGGCCTGCCCGTTGCGCGCGGTGGCCGAGAGGACTTGCGGCGCGATGGTGTCGTTGACCACGCGCAGCAGCGCGTTGCTGCTGGTCACGCCGTAGGCCAGGTTGCTCACGCTCACCGAATACAGGCTGCCGTCCAGGTCCAGCGTGGCCGAGGCGATGGTGTAGTTGAACTGCGTGGCCCCGTCGATCGGTTCGCCGTTGCGCAGCCACTGGATGTGATAGGGCGGCGGGCCCGACACCGCCGCGCTGAACGTCACCGGCTGCAGTTCCAGCGCCCGCTGGCTCGCCGGCTCCTGCGTGAAGGCCAGCGGCGTCTGCGGCGGCACCGCGTCCACCCGCAACACGCCCAGGTAGGTGAAATGGTTCGCGTTGTTGTTGTTCTCCGTCGGCGCCAGGCGGATCGTGATCTCCCCCGCCCCGTCCGGCGACATCGCGCTCACCGTCGCCGTGTTGTCGATGTTGTTCGCCGGGTCCAGCGCCGCGAAGTTCGTCGTCGCCCCCACCACCGTGTAGCCGGTCTCGCGGTTGTCGCCCACGCCCGTGCGCGACGCGTAGAACGTGAAGCTGTAGGTCGTCTGCGCGTCCAGCCCCGTCAGCTTGAAGCCCGGGAAGAGGTTGCTCACCCCGTTGAACGTCTCGGTGTTGCCGAAGAGCGAGTCGCGCGTGGCGTTGCCCGGATAAAGCGTGCTCACGGTCGTGCCCGCCTCGTTCACCCCGTTGAACCGGCTCACCACCACCAGGCTCAGCGTGCTCGAAACGTTCTGCGCCGTCACCGCGTTGGAATACGACCCCGCGTCCGCCGTCAGCGCCGCCCCCACGTTGTTCCAGTGGTTCACCGGATCATTCTCCGGCCCCGGCCCCAACCCCACCCCGCTCCCAGCCGCTCCGAAGTCGAAGAGGTAGGTTTGGGCTGACACTGAAACGGCGCTGGCAAGGCAGGCACAGGTGAGAAAACCGGTGAGGAGAAACTTCTGAGGTGAAATGAATCGATACATAAAACGACGTTTGTTCTGCATTCAAGTTGCGGTGTTGAATCACTCATTTTGTATCTGAACGGCCCGCGATCCGTCAACGCTTCAGTCGGCGCTGCGCGAGTTTTCCCCCAAATGCCGGTGGCTTCTTGCGGCGACGCGAAGGGGGTTGCTTCCCTTCGATTCGATCCATCCGGCTTATCGATTTGCGGTCCATTCGTTCAGCCCGCGTTCACCGATCGCCGGCGCCGCCAGCAAATGAAGACGCTCCATCATTTCGCCGATCAGATACAGCGAACCGGTGATGAGCAGGAACGGATCGTTCGCGCCCAGCCGGAGCGCCTGTTCGAGGGACTCGCAAACGGCAACGGTCGCCAGAGGGTTCGCCGCGCGGCAGGCGGTCGCGAGTTCCCGCGGCGCCAGCGTGCGAGGACTGCTCACCGGCACAAGCAGGATTCGTTGCGCGATGGGCGCGAGCGCTTCCGCCATCGGCCGCCAGTCCTTGTCGGCCAGCACACCCAGAATCATCGTCGCGGGGGTTCCCGGGAACCGCTGCCGGAATGCGTCCGCCAACGCCTGGGCGCAGGCGGTGTTGTGCGCGCCATCCAACAGGATTTGCCGCCCGTCCGGCGCGATCACCAGCTGCATCCGGCCGGGCCAGTTCACGGAGGAGAGCCCCCTCAAAATGGTTTCGGGCGGCACGGGAATCTTTGGCTCCACCGCGCGCACGGCGGCAACGGCCACCGCGCCATTGAGCCGTTGATGTTCGCCGATGAGTGGAATTTTGGCGGCATCCAGCAGCGCACCACGGGCATCGTTTCGATCGATGACGGTGAGCGGGGAATCGTTTTCATGCGCGACACGCGCGATCACTTCGAGGCCGAGTCCCGGTTCCGCGGCGGTAATCACGGGAACGCCGGGCTTGATGATGCCCGCCTTTTCCGCCGCAATCTGGTCGTGCGTCCCGCCCAGCCATTGTTGATGATCGATCCCGATGTTGGTGATCACGCCGGCGAGGGGCGTGACAATGTTGGTGGCGT
>JBDHQG010000570.1:0-3399 GCA_039806925.1 Limisphaerales bacterium | reverse complement strand
GGCGGCGTATCGGCAGAGTTCCGCGAGCAACGAGAAGGCGCTGCAAGTGGACGATAACAGTCAATTGCTCTGGCGGTTCCCGCCGCGCCGGCTGGAGGCCGAGGCGGTGCGCGATGCGATGCTGGTGGCGGGCGGGCAGTTGAATCGCGACATCGGCGGCCCGAGCTACCGGCCGTTCGAGGTGCTGAAGTTCCCCGCGAATGCCTACGTGCCGGTGGACAAGATCGGGCCTGAGTTCAACCGCCGCACGATTTACCGGATGAACGTGAACTCCGGGAAGGAACCGTTGCTCGATGTATTTGATTGCCCGGATCCGTCAGTGAAAACACCGCGCCGCGGCGTGACGACGACGCCGTTGCAGGCGCTCGGCTTGATGAACAATTCCTTCGTGCAACGGCAGGCCGGTCATCTGGCGGAGCGGGCGTTGCGTGAGTCGAAGAATGATATGCCCCGCGCGATTCAAGTCGCGTATCGGCACGCGCTCGGACGGGCGCCGTCCAGGGTCGAGGCGAAGCGGGCTTTAGCCGCTGCGCGCGAACGGAGCTTGGAAAACGTCTGCTGGGCGCTGCTCAACTCAACGGAGTTTGTCTA
The DNA here is from genome assembly GCA_039806925.1 of Limisphaerales bacterium. GTDB lineage: Bacteria > Verrucomicrobiota > Verrucomicrobiia > Limisphaerales > JADJPG01 > JADJPG01. Next base: position 2,808 of record JBDHQG010000570.1, on the reverse strand, counting down.
TGTCCGCTGAACTCATGAAACATCTGGCCGTTGACGCCACGCTGCCGCCGGTGCTGTCGCGCCGCCACTTCCTCGCGAACACGGCGGGCGGCCTCGGTGGCGTCGCTCTGGCGTGGCTGTTGAATCGCGATCAAGCGCGCGCTTCGGGTGCGCCGTCGTCAGCGCGGCTGTCCCATCATCCCGCGAAGGCGAAGCGTGTGGTGCAGATCTTTTGCTGCGGCGGCGTCAGTCATCTCGACACCTTTGATTACAAACCGGAGCTGGAGCGGATGCATGGCAAGACGCTCGAGGGCAAGGGCGAGAATCTTGGTTTCTTCGGGCAGCCTGGGAAGGTGATGAAGAGCGTCTACGAGTTCCGTCAGCACGGGAGATCGGGCGCGTGGATGAGCAGCTTGCTCCCGCATCTCGCGGGTTGCGTGGATGACGTGTGTTTCATCCACTCGATGTACGCGAAGAGCAACAATCACACGCCGGCGACGTTCCAGATGAACAGCGGTTTCACGCTGAACGGATTTCCGAGCATGGGAGCGTGGTTGAGCTACGGACTGGGGACCGAGAATGAGAATCTGCCCGCGTTCGTGGTGTTGCCGGATCCGCGCGGGTTGATCGCGGGCGGATCGATCAACTGGACGTCGGGCTTCCTGCCGGCGAATCACCAGGGCGTTCCATTTCGCACCAACTCTCGCGAACCGATCGTCGATTTGAACACGCCGGCAACCATCGCGTCCCGGGCTCGCTCGAAAGACATGGATTTGCTGGCGAGTATGAACCGCGAATTTGCGGAGTCGAATCCCGGAGACGGCGCGTTCGCAGCGCGACTGCGGTCTTACGAGCTCGCCGCGCGAATGCAGGTGAGCATTCCCGAGGCGACGAATCTCGACGGTGAATCCGAGGCGACGAAGCGGCTGTATGGCATCGGCGAGGAATCGAACAAGGGTTTCTCGAGGAACTGTCTGATGGCCCGGCGGCTGTTGGAGCGTGGCGTGCGTTTCGTGCAGATTTTCAACGGCGGCGCGTTCGGCAGTCCGCGCATCAACTGGGATGGGCACGAGAACTTGAAGGAGAATCACGACACGCAGGCGGCGACGATGGACCAGCCGGTGGCGGCGTTGATTCACGATCTCAAGCAACGCGGCATGCTCGATGACACGTTGTTCGTGTGGGCGACGGAGTTTGGGCGGAGTCCCTCGACGCAGGGCATCAACTCGCCGGGGCGCGACCATCATCCGACGGCGTTCACCTGTTTCATGGCCGGGGCGGGTGTGAAGAAGGGGATCTCGTACGGCGCGACGGATGAGGTGGGATATTTCGTGACGGAGGGGAAGGTGACGATCCCGGATTTCCACGCGACGATTCTGCACCTGCTGGGAATCGATCACGAGAAGCTGACGTTTTACCACAATGGCATCAACCGCCGGCTGACGGATGTGCATGGGCATGTCATCCAGCCGATATTGGGCTGACGCGCGGCGCGCGAGCACGCCCTACCACCGTGCGCCATAGTTCATGCGGAGCTGATATAAAACGAAACGCCCGTCTGGCGAACCAGACGGGCGTTTTTGAATGGGAACGCGCGGCGGGCGTTATTTCTTCCTGCCCTTCTTGACCGCCTTCTTCGCGGCTTTCTTGACGGGTTTCCTGGCCGCTCTCTTCGCCGCTTTCTTGGCGGTTTTCTTCGGAGACTTCGCCTTTACGGCTTTCTTCTTCGGCGCGGCTTTGGTCGCCGCTTTCTTGACCGGCTTTTTCGCGACGGTCTTCTTGGCGGCGGCTTTCTTCGCAGCCGGCTTCCTAGTGGTGATGTTGGCTGCGACTTTGGTCTTGGCCTGCGGCTTGGCGGCCGCGGCGGCCGCGGCGGCTTCGTTCCAGCCGTGGGCGTCGCGCACGGAAATCATCGCGCCGAGGATGTCGTTCCACGTTTGCTGGTTGAGCATGACCTCGTTCGGGAACATGCAGCCGTCCCAGCAGATGTGTCGCGCGGCCTTGGTGAGCCTGTCCTTCTCGTCGCGCAGCCAGAATCCGGCGTGATGCGCGATGTCGAGCTTGCCGTTGGGATCGTTCACCTGGCAGTGGCGGCCGGTCTTGTCGTGCGAGCCGGTGCCATGCACGGTCGCGTCGTTCTGCGCGACATGGAAGTCGATGGTCCACGGGCGCAGCGCGGAGGTAAGTTCGCGCAAGGCTTCATCGAGCGCCTCGGGTTCCCAGTCAAAGTTGTCCGGCACCAGGCGATCATCCGGCTCGGCGTTGTAACCGAGCGTGTAGAGGAGCGTATGCGCCATGTCCGCCTGGAAGCCGACGGTCTTCGGGCGGTCAGTCAGTTCAAGGAGCTTCACCATCTCGCGCCAGCTGTGCATGCCGCCCCAGCAGATTTCGCCCTCGGCGGCGAGCCGTTCGCCGAAGCTCTCGGCGACCTCGGCCGCTTCACGGAATGTCTGCGCGATGAGCTTGGTGCTGCCGTTCGGATCCTTGGACCACTCCTCCACGCCGGTCGCGGAATCGATGCGCACAATGCCATAGGGGCGCACGCCGAACTCGCGAAGTTTCGCGGCGATGCGGCAGCCCTTGCGGACTTGCTCGACGAACTTTTTGCGGTCTTCAGCGCCGCCCATCGCGGAGCCGCCACCTGTCGGCGGCCAGACCGGCGCGACAACCGAGCCAACGACGAAGCCGCGCGCGGCGATCTTGTCGGCGATGCGCTTGAGGTCTTCGTCGCTGATATCAATGCTGATGTGCGGGTCGAAAAGGAAGATGTCCACGCCATCGAACTTGATGCCGTTGACCTCGGCCCTGGCGGTGAGATCGTGCATTGTG
>JBDHQG010000028.1:0-14813 GCA_039806925.1 Limisphaerales bacterium | reverse complement strand
TCGGGGTCGTTCAGGTCGCTGTTGGTGTCGATTGCCTTCGGCGTGAAAAAGTCGAACTTCCATTCGGCGTAGGGTTCCAAGGGGAGGGAACCGCCAGTCTCCGGCGGCGCGCTGATGAAGACGTAGTAACGGACGTAAAGCGAGCCGGGCACTTGGGCGTAGCCGACGCCGTAGCGGGTTTGGTCCGCATAGAACGAAGTCTCGGCGAGAATGTGTCGCTTGTGGCCGGCGGACGCCATCCAGCCGTCGAACGCAGCCTGCGCGTTCGCGTAGCCGCCGGCGATGGATTCGATGTAATTCGCGTCGAGCGCATCGCCCCACCAGTCCGGGAGGACAAAGCCCGCAAGTTCCACAGCCTTGTTCGGGCCGTAACCGTCCGGGTCCACATGGGCGAAGAAGTTGCGCCGGCCGAGGTCGAGCGCCTTGGCCCGCGCCGCGACGTTCAATCGCGGATCGTAAACCAGGTCGGCGCGCGCCTGGGCGGGATGTTGTCTCACAAGATTCGCGATTTCGATCTCGACGGAGTTGGGCTCGACGGCGTGAACGATGCCGGCGACGCCGATGAGAGGTCCGAGGAACGCGGAAAGTTTTTGCACGCTCGCACCAAACCACACGAACGGAGCCGGCTCAAGTCACATCTCTTTTTCCCGGGTCTGTCCCCGCCCGGGAAAATTCCTTTCGATCCGGTCGGGCTTCATGCTTAACCTTCGCCCGCGCATGTCGAACGATTCCCAGCTCACGCCCATGATGGCGCAGTATCGCCGCATCAAGGGCGAACTGCCCAAGGACGCGCTGCTGCTGTTCCGGCTGGGGGATTTCTACGAGATGTTCTTCGAGGACGCGCAGGCGGGCGCGCAGATCTTGAACGTGTCGCTGACGAAGCGCGGCGTGGTGCCGATGTGCGGCATCCCGCATCACGCGGCGAACGGCTACATCGCGCGCATCCTCAAGGCGGGTCGCAAGGTCGCCATCTGCGATCAGGTGGAGGACGCGAAGCCCGGCCAGCTCGTGAAGCGCGAGGTCACGCAGATTCTCTCGCCGGGTACGCATTTCGACGAGCGGATGCTGGTGGCGGAGCGGAACAACTTCCTCGCCGCAGTGTGCGCGAGCGGGAAGACCTTCGGCCTGGCGCTGGTGGATCTGACGACGGGGAATTTCAAGACGACGGAGGTGGAGACGGACGCGGCGTTGCTCACGGAGCTGGAGCGGTTGCGTCCGGCGGAGATTATTTATCCGACGGAGGCGATGGCGCTGCACGCGGTGCTGAAGGACGCGTTCCCCATCGTGATGCCGCATGAGGACTGGGTGTTCGCGCCGGAGACGGCGGTGTTCACCGTGCGTGAGCATTTCAAGGTGGCGACGCTCGATGGCTTCGGCTTGAAGAATCGCACGGCGGCCATCGGCGCTGCGGGGGCGATCCTGCATTATCTCACGCAACATCTGCGGCGCGACACGAAGCATCTCACGACGCTGTCGTTTTATCAGCCAAGCGAGTTTCTGGTGCTGGACTCCACGACGCTGCGGCATCTGGAGATTCTCGAGCCGTTGCATAAGGACGCGCCGCGCAACGCGTCGCTTTACGGCGCGTTGAACCGCACGGTCACGCCGATGGGCGCGCGGCGTTTGCGCGACTGGCTGTCGCAACCGCTCTCGAACGCGGCGGCGATCTCGGAGCGTCAGGACGCGGTGCAATCGTTCCTCGAACACAGCGAGGTGACGGAGCGTTTCCGCGCGCAGCTCGCCGAGGTGCGTGACTTGGAGCGGACCATCGGGCGTCTGAGCATCGGCAGCGGGAACGGGCGAGATTTGCTCGCGCTGCGGCAGGGCTTGGAACAGTTGCCGAAGATCAAGCACGCGCTGGCGGCGATGGTCGGCCCGGGATCGGTTCCGCGGCCGTCGCGCGAACCGCAGTTGGGCATTGCGAGCCCGACGGAAGAGCAGTTGCGCGATGCGGAACATCTCGTGCCGGGGTTGCTCGACGAATTGCTCGGGCAGGTCACGGAGTTGCCGTCGCTCGTTGAGATTATTTCGCGGGCGATTGTTGATGAACCGCCGCTGGCGTTGAAGGAGGGCGGGATTATCCGCGATGGGTTCAGCGCGGAGCTGGACGAACTGCGCTCAGCACAGCGGGGCGGGAAGGACTGGCTGGCGAAGTTGCAGCAGGACGAGATCGAGCGCACGGGCATCACGTCGCTCAAGGTACGGTTCAACTCGGTGTTCGGCTATTTCATCGAAGTGACGAAGTCGAATCTCGACAAGGTGCCGGCACATTACATCCGCAAGCAGACGGTGGCGAACGGCGAGCGGTTCATCACGCCCGAGCTGAAGGAGATGGAGGGGAAGATTCTCGGCGCGGAGGAACGCAGCACGAAGCTGGAGTACGATTTGTTCCTGAAGGTGCGCGAGGAGGTGCTGCAGTCGTTGCAGGCGATTCAACGCACGGCAGACGCGCTGGCGCAGCTCGATGTGCTGGCGGCGTTCGCGGACAGCGCGCGCCTGCATGGTTACACGCGTCCGCGCGTGGGCGAGGCAGGGGAGTTATCGATTCGTGATGGACGGCATCCGGTGCTGGACCAGACGTTGATCGAAACGCGGTTTGTGCCGAATGACACGGCGCTCGCGGGCGCTCCGTCCACGAATGAACGCGCCGGTTCGGAGACCGGCGCTCCGCAGATCGCGCTCATCACCGGGCCGAACATGGCGGGCAAGAGCACGTACATCCGGCAGGTGGCGTTGCTGGCGTTGCTGGCGCACACGGGCTGTTTCGTGCCGGCGGCGGAGGCGCGGGTGGATTTGATCGACCGCATCTTCACGCGCATCGGCGCGAGCGATGATCTGTCGCGCGGGCAATCGACGTTCATGGTGGAGATGAGCGAGACGGCGAACATCCTGAACAACGCGACGGCGCGCAGCCTGATCATCCTCGACGAGATCGGGCGCGGCACGAGCACGTTCGACGGGCTCTCGCTGGCGTGGAGCATCGTCGAGCATCTGCATCATCAAGTCGGCGCAAAGACGCTGTTCGCGACGCATTATCACGAGCTGACGGAGCTGGCCGGCCGCTTGCCGCGCCTGAAGAATTACAACGTCGCCGTGCGCGAGTGGAACGATCAGGTGGTGTTCCTGCACAAGATTCTCGAAGGCGGCGCGGACAAGAGCTACGGCATCCAGGTGGCGCGGCTCGCGGGCGTGCCGAAGGCAATCATCGAGCGTGCGAAGGCGATCTTGCAGAACCTGGAGGAGAGTGAACTGACGCCGGAAGGAACGGTGCGGCAAAGTTCGCGACATCGTGCCGAGCGCGAGAAGCTGAAGAAGATCGAGGCGGCGCCGCAGCTGGATTTGTTCGGGAGTTGAGGCGGCGCATCCTTGAGGCGTGTTGCCCAACACGCGGACCGCGACCGGTCCCCGGTCGCAGCGCGTGAAGCGCACCGGCATCGCGGAGTTGGCAAGAATCGTCGCCCGCGCGACGCGCTGCGAGCCGGGACGTCTCGCGGTCCGATGTTGGGCGACGGGCCTTTCGGATGCGCCCGAGTCGAGGCGGGCTGCGGCTTGACGTCGCATGGGGTCGCCGCCATAAAGCGGTTATGAAGCTACCTTGCGCCGCGGCGTTTCTGGCCTTGTTTCCGGGGCTTTTGATTCCTTCCGTTGCCGCGCCTCTGGAGATTGTTCCAAAATCCTTGCGAGGCGCGAAGCAGCCGCAGGTGGCGATTTCACCGGAGGGCGGTGTCTCGGTGGTTTTTGGCCGGGAGACCAACGTGTTCTTTGTTCGTTCGCCGGATGGCGGGAAAAATTTCGCAGCCCCGGTGTTGGTCGGGTCGCTTCCGAAGCTGGCCCTGGGCATGCGTCGCGGGCCGCGGATTGTTTCCTCTCGGCGCGGCCTGGTGATTGCCGCCATCAGTCATGCGGACGGAAACTTGGTGGCGTGGCATTCGCCGGATGAAGGGAAGAGCTGGTCGCCGGCCGTCCGCGTGAATTCGACGGAGCGTTCCGCGCGGGAGGGTTTGCACGCGATGGCGGGCGATGAGGCGGGCAACGTGCATCTCGCGTGGCTGGATTTGCGGAATGGGCGGACGGAATTGTGGATGGCGAGTTCCGGCGACGGCGGCGCGACATGGGGCGGGAACCGTCCGGTCTACAAGTCGCCTTCCGGAAGCATTTGCGAATGCTGTCATCCGTCGCTGGCGGTGGATGCGCAGGGGCGGCTCTGGGCGATGTGGCGCAACTCGATCAACGGAGCGCGCGACATGTTCATGAGCATGAGCGCGGACGGGGGCGGGACATTTTCGGAGGCGCGCAAGCTGGGGTCGGGTTCGTGGAAGCTGGCGGCCTGCCCGATGGACGGCGGGCAGATTGTCGTCACCGATGACCGGACGCCGCAAACAATCTGGCGCCGGGACAAGGCGGTGATGATGACCGATGTGACAGGCGAGAAGATGCTCAGCTTGCGCGGTTCCCAACCCGCCGGAGCGTGGGTGAATGGAACGGCTTGCTGGCTCTGGCAGCAGGATGGGGCGTTGTATGTGAAGAGCGGCGTGGCCGGGGCGGACATCCTCGACAAGGCGGGCGGATTCGTGTCGGTTGCCGCGGGGAATGGCCGCGCGAAACCCTATGCCGTGTGGGAGTCGATCGTGGAAGGCGAGAAGACGATCGTGGGGCAGGAACTGCCTTGAGGACGCGGCGGCGTTTCCCGCGCGAAAGGTCAGGACTTTGGAGCCCTGGCGTTGAGCATCACGACGGGACGCCGCGCGCGACTGACCACCTTGCGGTGATTGCGACGGCGACGACGTTCGCGGATGTCCTCGCTGAGATGAGGCGCAAGGAAGTGAACAAGGAGTCCGGCGATGACCAGCCCCACGGTCCAGATAACGATGTTTTCACCGATGTTCATGGCTCTTGGTTATCGGCGTGCGTGGCTTCCGTAAAGTGCAAACTGTCGCTCAGTTGGCGATTTGGATTGGCGCCTTGCCCGGCGACGAGGCAGCGTTGGAGCGAATGCAAGTCAGCGAATCCATCCAGTGCCCGTTCTGCGGACAGGATTTTGAGCTGGTGATCGACACCAGCATCGAGTCGCAGCGGTTCACGACGGATTGCGAAGTGTGCTGCCGGCCATTCGAGGTCTTCGCGGAGTGCGAGCCGGGCGAGGTGGTGAGCCTGGAGGTTCAGGGCGGCTGAATTGCGGCGGGAATTGTTTGTCATCGGCTTCGCGCTCCGGCTTAATCCGCGCGGTTGAATCAAATCAAGCTATGACACCAATCGCTGTCCTGTGGGTTTATATCGTGCTGCTGGTCGCCGGCGGAGTCGTCGGGTTTCTCAAGGCGCAGAGCAAGATGTCGCTGCTGACGTCGGCCGGCTTCGCCGCGCTGCTCTCGTTGTGCGCGCTGAAGATCATTCCGGATCCGACGGTGGCGGACATCATCCTCGTGGTGCTTTTGATTTTCTTCGGGATGCGCGTGGCCAAGACGAAGAAGTTCATGCCGATGGGAATGATGACGTTGTTGACGATCATCGCCCTCGCGCTGCGGCATTTCCCCCGCTGAACGCGTCCGCCCCCGCGTTGTGGAAAAGAGCCTTCCCATCTGGCAGATCCACGATTCCATCGTCCGCGCCTTGCAGACGGGAAATCGTCTCGTGCTCGTTGCGCCAACCGGCTCCGGCAAGACGACGCAGGTGCCGCAGATGGTGCTGGATGCCGGCCTGGCCGGGGACAAGAAGGTGGTGGTGCTGCAGCCCCGCCGAGTCGCCGCGCGCACGGTGGCGGCGCGCGTCGCCTGGGAACGCGGCTGCAAGCTGGGAGCGGAGGTCGGGTACCAAATCCGTTTTGACGACGTCACCAGCCTCGGCACGCGCATCTGTTTTGTGACGGAGGGCATTCTCCTGCGCTGGCTGCAGGATGACGCGGCGCTGGGCGATGTCGGGATGCTGCTGTTCGACGAGTTCCACGAGCGGAACCTGATGAGCGACGTGGCGCTGGCGCTGGTGAAGCAGATCCAGCAGGCGCGCCGGCCGGATCTGAAAATCGTGGTGATGTCGGCGACGCTCGATGCCGAGCCCGTGGCGAATTATCTCGGCGGCTGTCCCATTCTGGTTTCCGAGGGCCAGAGTTTTCCGGTCGAGGTTTACCATCTCGACATGCCGGATGAACGGCCGCGAACGGATCAGGCGGCGGACGCGGTGGAGCGCATTGTGAACGCCGGCGAGCCGGGCGACATCCTCGTCTTCATGCCCGGCATGGGGGAAATCGCGTCCACCATCGGCGCGCTGCGGGCGGCGCGGACCAAGGAACGCCTGGCGTTGATTCCGTTGCACGGCGAGCTGCAGCCGGAGGAGCAGGATGTCGCCTTTGCCCCGAATCCGCTGCGCAAGGTGATTGTCGCCACGAACGTGGCCGAGACGTCGGTGACCATCGATGGCATCCGGCATGTGGTGGACGGCGGCGAGGCGCGCGTGGCGCGCTACGATGCGGAGCGCGGCATTGGCACGCTGTTCATCGAGGAGATCAGCCGCGCCTCGGCGGATCAGCGCAAGGGCCGCGCCGGGCGCACGGCGCCGGGGACGTGTCATCGCCTGTGGACGGAGAGCAATCATCTGAACCGGGCGGCGCGAAACACCCCGGAGATTCAGCGCGCCGACCTCGCGGAAGTGGTGCTGCTGCTCCACTCGCTGCACATCAAGAAGGCGGCGGCGTTTGACTGGCTCGACAGGCCGGATGCGCCGGCGGTGGAGCGCGCGGAGAAGCTGCTGCACACGCTGGGCGCGATTGATCCGGCGACGGAGGAGCTCACCCCGGCCGGACGCCAGATGCTGCGCCTGCCGATGCATCCGCGTTACTCGCGCATCCTTGTCGAGGCATCGAGGCGGAACTGCGTGCGGGCGGCGGCGCTGTGCGCGGCGCTGGTGAGCGGGCGCGATCTGCTCCAGCGGCTGCGCCGCGAGGACAAGCACATCGCCGAGGCGCGCGAGCTGTTCGAGGCGAGCCAGGACTCCGATTTCTTCACGCTGATGCGGGCGTACCAGTTCGCGAAGAACGGCGGCTACAACGCCGACCAATGCCGGCGTTACGGCGTGCATGCGCTGTCCGCGCGGCAGGTGGAGCAGACCTTCCAGCAGATTGTCGAGATTGCGCGCCGGCAGCGGATGATCGACGGCGAGGAGAAGCCCGGCGAGAACGCCGCGCCGAAGGCGGACGATGACGCGCTGTTGCGCTGCCTGATGGCCGGGTTCATCGATCAGCTCTGCATCCGGCGGGATCAAGGCACGCTGGACTGCGACCTGACGGAGGGGCGGCACGGGACGTTGATGCGGGAGAGCGTGGTGCAGAACGCGCCGCTGTTCGTGGCGGCGGCCATCCGCGAGGTGGCGGGGCGCGGCTCGGAGAATCTCACGCTGCTGGGGCTGGCCAGCGCGGTGAAGCGCGAGTGGATTCTGGAGATGTTTCCGCAGCACCTGCACACGCAGGTCGAGCATCTGTTTGATCGCACGCACAAGCGCGTGGCGGCGGTGAAGCTGGTGCGGTTTCAGGATCTGGTGATCCACCACGAGCATCAGCGCGAGGTGGAGGCGGCGGCCTCGGGCCGCTGCCTGGCGGAGGCGCATCGGAAGGGATGGTTCGAGCTGCCGCTGCTGAATCACGAGGTGAAGCAGTTCGTCGCGCGGGTGAACCTGGTGTGCGCGGCGATGCCGGAACTGGAGTTTCCGCCGCTGGATGACGCCGCCATCACCGGGCGGCTCGCCCGCGCGTTCGCTGGAATGACGCTCGTGAAGGAGGCCCAGGCCACGCATGTCCGGGAGGAGATCATCCAGCATCTCGCGCCGGAACAACGCGGCTGGCTCGACGAGCTCGCCCCGGCGCAGATCGCCTGGCCGGACGGGCGCAGGCTGAAGCTCCAGTACCAGGAACCGGCGCTGGATGAGGACGGGGGGCCGAACGCGCCGGAGCTGCAGGTGAAGCTCACCGAATGTTTCGCGTTGAAGGAACACCCGCACATCTGCGAGGGCGGGCTTCCGGTGAAGCTCTGGCTTTGCGCGCCGGACGGCAAACGGATCGAATCGACGTTCAACTGGCCGGCGTTCAAGGCGAACAGCTATCCGAAGCTGAAGCCGGGATTGCAGAAGAAATATCCCGGCATGACGTGGCTGTGAGCTGCGGCTGGCGGCTTATTTCTTCGGCTTCGAGAGATCCTTCAGCACCTTGTCGAGCTTCGGCTTGATGACAACGGAGCAGTAGGGTTTGTTGGGATTCTGGTTGAAGTAATTTTGGTGGTACCCCTCGGCCTTGTAGAACTTCGGGAGGGCGGAGATCTCGGTGACGATGGGAACTTTGAAATTCGCCGCGGCGGCCTTCTTCGATACCTCGGCGATCTCCTTCTGTTTTGCGTCGTGATAGAAGATGACCGAGCGGTATTGCGTTCCGCGATCCGCGCCCTGGCGGTTGAGCGTGGTGGGATCGTGTGCCAGCCAGAAGACGTCGAGCAAATTTTTGAAGCCGACCTTGGTTGGATCGTACTCGATTTGGATGACCTCGGCGTGTCCAGTGAGGCCGGTGCAGACATCCTCGTAGGACGGGTTCTCGGTCTTGCCGCCGGCGTAACCGCTGACGACGGACTTCACGCCGTCGATGCGCTGGAAGACGGCCTCGGTACACCAGAAACAGCCGCCGCCAAAGGTGGCTTTCTCGGTGGTGCTGGTCGCGGGTGCGGTGTCGGCGGCATTCATGGCGGGGGAGAGGGCGAGGGCGACGGACAGAGCCGCCGCGCTATAGAGCCTGTTCAGGGTCGTTTTCATTGTCGAGTTCGTAGGTCGAATATCACCGCCCGCTTGTTGCGCGCAAGCGCGGGCGCGGACTTTTTTGTCGCACCAGGCTCAGGGCTGGCGGGGCGTGACGACGCGGTAATAACGGTTCGTGGTCCAGTCTGGGTCTGCCACGGTCCAGACGGCGTTGGTGGGGCGCGCCACGAAATCTTGCAACCGGCTCCAGAAACCGGATTCGAGCGCGTCCGTGAATTGCACCGTGTAGGTATGGTTCGAAACGGTTCCCACCTGCACGCTCGCCGTGCCGGGCGTGACGCTCTGCCCGATCTTCAGGTAGCTGAAACGGTTGGTCGGATCGGTGCCGGCGATAAACTCGGCGCGGTTGTTCATGCCGTCGCCGTCGAGGTCGGTGAAGGCGTCCGTGATGTTGTTGGCGTCGAGGCCGAGGCTGTTTTCGATCACATCCGGGATGCCGTCCTGATCCGTGTCGGCCAGCACGGTGACGTTGAACGTCGTGGTCGCGCCGGGGGCGCGGTTGGCGTCGTTGTAGACGACGACGCGCATCACGTAGTTGCTGGCGAGGATGCCGTTGGTGAGGATCAGGTACGCGTTGTTCGCGTTCAACGTGATGAAATTACTGCGGTAGTTGCCGGAGTTGGTGTTCACGACGATGGAGCCAAGGCTGCGCCGCCAGCTGTAGGCGAAGGGCACGGGGTTGCCGGCCACTTCGATGCTGAAGGTGACGTCGCCTCCGGCGGTGATGACTTGATCCGCCGGCTTCTGGACGATGATCGGGCTGATCCATGGGACCAGTCGCGCCGGGGTGCTGAGGACGGTGGCAATGGTGTCGGTCACGGCGCAGATGTAATCGCCTTCGCTGGCCAGCTGGACGTTGGTGACGGTGAGCGCGGAGGACGTGGCGCCCGGGATCTCGACGCCGTTGAAGCGCCATTGATAGCTGATTGCGGAGTTGCCGCTGGTGGCGGAGACGGTGAAGGTCACGTTGGTGCCGTCCGGCAGGTTGGCGGCCTTGGGGTCGGGCTTGATGTAAACGGCCCGGCCCACGGGCTGCGCGGTGATGTTCGGCGGCAGCATCACGCTCAGCTCGGCGGCGGCGCTCTCGACGCTGCCGGCGGAGTTGAACACGAGCACGGTGTAGTGGCCGGCCTGGGAGGTCTGGAGGTTCTGGATGACGTAGGTCGAACCGGTCGCGCCGGGAATGTTCGCCCCGTTCCGACGCCACTGGTAGTAGATCGGCCCGGGGCCGCTGGCCGTCACCGTGAAGGAGGCGGTGAAGGTGGCCACGGCGGTCAGCGACGACGGGTGATGGACGATCACCGGCGGTTCGCCGGCGGCATAGGTCGTGCCCGGCGTCGGCAACGCGCCTTCCCAGTTGATGGGATCGTTTCCGTAGGCGACGGAACTTTTTCGCTGGAGAGACGGGCCGCTGCCGTCGGCGGCCGGCGGCCACGGTGCCTTGTCGTTGTAACGCACGGCATCGACGGTGATGTAGGCGAGGGGGCTGTTCGTATCCGGCGTGCCGGGCTTCTGGAGTTCGAGACGTTCGCCGCTGTCCTGAAGATCGCCGGAGTAAGGGCCGAGGACGGGAATCTCCGGCGCGACGGAGTATTTGGCGCGGAAGGCGGCTGGTTCTGAACGGGTGATCAGGATGAACCCATTGCCAGGAAGCGTGATGCCCGGCGGGAAGTTGAAGCCGACCCCGTTCAGGCGCCAGGTGTTGGCGGGCACGGCGGCATCGAACAGCGGCACCGGGTTTCCGGTGATGTTGCGCAGCTCGACAAACTCGTCGCCGCCGAAGTCCGGGTGATAGTGGATTTCGTTGATCACGACGGGGCCGATTTTGGGCCCGACGTTCGTGGAGCCGAGCGAGGGGGAAATCTGCGCGGTGAAATCCTCTTCGCCGGTGCTGATGACGTGGCGTCCGAAAGTGATGCCGGCATCCGACGCGCCGTAGCTGAAACCGTGGCTGAAGCCCGTGAGGTTGCCGCCGGCGCCGGCGCTGAAGAGGTAGATATGATCGCCCCCGGAGCGCAGCGAGAAGCTGTTCGTGGCGGACGGGTCGGCGTTGAACTGGGCTTCCGTGAAGGTGAGATGGCCGCCGGCGGGGATCATCGTGTTGTCCGCAATGCGATATTTGTCCGGCCGCCCCGGATCGTCGCTGAGGAACCAGCCGCCGATGTTCACGGCGACGCTGCCGGGATTGTAGAGCTCGATGACGTCCACCTGCGGCGGCACGGAAGCAGTGAGGGCTTCGTTGACGAGCACGGGGGCGACGGTGGGGGCCGGATCATCCGCGCCGGGCGAGCCGCCGGGGAAGGTGCTGCCGCGCCAGTTGCGGCCTTCGTTCGTGTCCGGGTTCGCGTTTGGGTTCACGGGCACCGCGGAGAAGCCGCTGCCGTCCGCGGTGACGGGCCACGGCGCGCGGTCGTTGTAGGTCAGGGAGAGGATGGTGCCGCCGATGGGCGAGGCGAGGCGCAGGGCTTCGCCGGCGTTGTCGAGGCGCCCGGTGTAGAGGCCGCGCACCGGCACGCCGGGATAGCGGTTGGTGAACTGGGCGGCGTTGCGCGCGAGCACGAAGAATTCGCCGGGGGCGAGCGATGTGCCGACCGGGAACTGGAAGTTGATTCCGCTCGTGAATTGCAGGCCGCTCAGGTTCAACGCGCGGGTGCCGGCGTTCTTGAATTCGAGGAATTCAAACTCATCGCCGTCCACCAGGCCGGCGCCCGGCGGGTTGTACATGATTTCGGTGAGCTGAAGTTTCGAGAGATCCTGCGGCGGGCTGAGGAGCCCTTCGGCCAGGGCGCTCCAGTTCGTGCCGTTGAGGACGCGGGCGCGGATGTAGGTGGGGCCGTTGACCTCGATGGGCGTGGAGTACGCCAGCGCCACGGGATTGACCGCGCCGCCGAGCAAACGCGGGTCGGTGCCGTCGATGGTGAAGTAAATCACCCCGGCGGTGTTGGTGTGTTCGAGCGTGAGGGGGTAGCCGTCCGGCACGGTGCCGCCGAGCTGGCTGAAGTTCGGCGCGCTGACGGAGGGGAACAGGTTGTCGGCGCGCAGCTGGGCGAGGACGATGCCGCCGCGGGGGACGAACCAGTTCAGGCAGAAAGCGATGGCGTTGGTCCAGTCGCTTTCGCCATAGGGTTGCGCGGTGCGGATGGCGTCGCCCCAGCGGGCGGAGTAGGCGCGGATGGCCTTGGTGATCTGGTTGGCCTTGGCGATGAAGCGGTTGGTGTTGGCCTCCAGCGTGAGCGCGCCGGCGTTGAACATGTGTTTCTGCACATGGTCGCCGAAGCGCACGCGGTACTCGGGGTTGCGCATCAATTCCTCGTGGAACCATTGCGGGTTGGAGTAGATGAAGTTCCCCTCGTTGGAGCCGCCGAAGGGCCCGGTGCGATCCACCTGGCTGCTGGGCGAGCCGAGGGTGTGCTCGCAGTCGTTGTTGAAGAAACGGAAGCCGACGTTCGGGTTGGTCCGGTCGCGCAGGCCGTACCAGTTGTTCGGCTGGTTGTTGGAGAGGAAATTCGAAAGCGTGGCGTCGCCGTCGCCGGTGTAGAAGATGCCGAGCATGTAATCGATGAGGTTGTCCACATCGAGCAGCACGGGAAGGCTGGGGTTGCGGGTGCCGTCGGGGTTGCAGCCGAGCGGCCGGAAGTAATTTTCGTTGGAGGCATTGGTGCGCATCATCTGGCACATCACCCAGAGGTTGGACCACGCCGTGAGATTTCCGTCGGTGGCCTCGGTGGAGAAGGCCGGCGGGGGAGTGACGTAACGGTCGTGGTTCCTGACCACGTCGTAGTTGTCCTTGTTCCCGCCGAAGTACGCCTCGCCATAGTAGGCCGAGGGCCGCTCGTCCGTCTCATAGAGGCCCCAGTACTGGCCGTTGAGATAGAGATGATAGTAGCGTGAACGGCGGTAGGGCTGGCCCATCGCGCCGAGCGTCTGGCGGCACCAGACCTCGCGCACCATTGTGTCGAAGGTGGGCGATTCGTTGCGCGGCCAGGAATAGTTCTGGCTCGTGCGCAGGTCGAACTTGTCGAAGTACTGCACGCCCTCGTCCTCGAACAACGGGTATTGCAGGTTGCCCACACCATAGCCCCGGTTGAAGAAGATGCGGAAGGAATGCTTGAAGAAGCCGGAGCCGCGGCTGGCCCCGCCGCGGATGCGCAGGCCGCCATTTTCCTGAAAACGGCCGGGCACGGCGTTGGCCGGATCGAGCAGCTCCAGCGACATAGGCCGTTCCCATTCCTCGCCGTGGCCGGCGGCGTTGGCGTAGATGCCGGTCGCGGGATCAAAGAGGTTCTTCATCTCCGTGACGATGGACATGGTGGGAATCTGCGTGAGCGCCTCCTTCCACTCGGCAAGCGTGTAGTTCGTGACGACCTGCGGGTCCATGCCGTAATCCACCGAGTTGGCACCCCAGCTGGCGGGGAAGTTGGGCGGTGGGACGCGGTTGGTGCCCGTGCCCCAATCCTTCGCCTGGTATATCACATCGCCGAGGAACAGATACGTCGCCGTGTCCACGTCCGTCGGCTTCCAGTTGTCCTTGAAGGCGCGCGTGCGGAGCACGGTGGTGTTCGTGATCGTCAGCGGGCCGGTGTAGAGAATGCCCTTGCCCGGCTCCGGCTCGTCGCCGTTGAACGAATAGTAAATGACCGCCCCCGGCGTGCTCGACGTGATGGAGAGCGAGAACGGGGCCTCAAAGAAGCCGCGGTCCACGCTGAGGCGCGTGTCGGCGACTTCATCCAGATAGAAGCCGGCGACGTTTGCCGCGCCCGGCGTTGCGTCGGTGAAAAAGACGTTGGGCGTGACGACGGTCTTGCTCGCGGAAAGTTCCGCCTGGAGCAGCGCGTCGGCATTGGTGCCGGCGACGTTCAACAGCTGGAAGGCGAGCACGTTCGCGCCGGGTTGCAGCGCCGCGATGGCGCCGGAGAGGTTGATCGTCTCCTCGGTGATGGCGGAGGCGAAGTTGCGGTTCTCGGTCGCCACGGAGTTCCAGGCGAGCGGATCGGCGGCATTGCGGCGGGCCACTTCCACGCCGTTGAGGTAGGCCACAAAGCCGTCGTCGTAGCGGATTTTCAGGGTCAACGCCTCGGGCGTCTCGGTCACTTGAAAGGGAGTACGAATGAACGCCGAGGCGTTCACGCCGAGCATCGCGGACTCGATGTCGCTGGTGAAGTAGGGACGCAGGCCCGTCGCGGCGCTGGCATTGATGACCACCTCGCCGAGGGAGAGCACGTTCGCCTCGTCGGTGTTGCCCTGGCCGCCGGAGCCGGACAGATCCGGGTCGGCCATGCGGCGGACGCGGACGATCCGCCCGCTCACCGGGCCGCCGGTGAGAGTGACGAGATTGTTGCTGATGGACGCCGGGCCGCCCGGGTAGGTGAAGCCGGTGTTTTCAGGATTGAGCAGCGCGGAGGTCCAGTTCGTGACCGTGCCGGTGCTGTTCGTGGAAAGAATTTCAATCGTGATGTCGCGCAGGCGGGAGCCGCAGCAGCTGGTACGGTTGTGGAGCACGATGCTGAAGATCGACATCTCGTTGGTCAACGTGACCTGCCAGAACGGTTCGGGGTCGGTGCCGAGCGTGTGCGTGAAATCGCCAAGGTTGTTGTTGATGGCAAGATTGGGCGTGAACGAGCCGTTGAGCGTGCTCTGGATGGCGGTGCCGCTGGTGGCGACGTTGACGGGTGAACCGGTGGCGCGGTTGGTGTCAAAGCCCACCGCAAGCGGGGCGGCCGCGGTGAGCGAGTTGATGTCCGGCACGAAGTTGATCTGGTTCCAGTTCGCCGGCAGCTGAACGGCGCCGGTCGGGACCAGCACGCGGCTGGCGGCGGCGCGCGTGAGCTGGGTGGTGACGATGGATTCGGCGATGCCGTACGCGACGTCCTCCTTCACGGCCGGATAATTCAGAACGCTCGCCACAGCCGTGCCGCCGGGCTTCACGAGGGCCACGTAGCCGCCTTCCGCCGCGAGCGAGAAACTGGCGTGAAGCCGGGCGGGATCAGCGTTGCGGTTTTTGCCAGACGCAAAAACGGTCAGGTAGGAAC
>JBDHQG010000569.1:0-3402 GCA_039806925.1 Limisphaerales bacterium | reverse complement strand
GTAAACGGGCTTTCTCTGGGCATAGAGTGCGCATCAAACGCACTCCCATATCACCGCAAGGCGGGATTTGAGGCAATACAATACGTCATCGAATTTACGCCGATTAGCACTTAGCCGGAACGATGCGGTTGAATTTTCGATCCAGTGACGGATCGTCCCGGTAGGACAGCGCTTCCAGCCTGTCCCGAAGCTTTCCAACGCGCACACCAAACGGTTTGACTCGGCGAACCATCCTTGTCCATTGCCCACCCTTTGCAGTGCGGGACAGGCAGGATGCCTGTCCTACTTTCCACTGCATCGTTCCGGCTGAGCGCGCCGGCGCGTTTTCCGGCTACGTGGCGAGGGCCGGGCTGGCGTCCAGCGACTCGCGCACCATCTGCACGAGGGTTTCCGGGTCGTACGGTTTCTGGAGGAAGTTGCTGCTGTCGCAGAAGCTGGCCTCGGAGGCGAAGACATCCATGCTGTAGCCGCTGCTGTAGATGATCTTCATTTCGGGCCGTTCGAGGAGGATGCGCTCGGCCAGTTCGCGGCCGGAGACGCCATCGGGCATCATCATGTCGGTGAAGAGGAGATCGATCTCGTCCTTCTGCTGCTTCCAGATTTCCAGGGCCCGGACGCCGGTGGCGGCGTTGAGCACGCGGTAGCCGCGCTTTTCGAGAATCTCCTGGACGAGCTCGCAGAGGGCCTCCTCGTCTTCCACGAGGAGGATGGTTTCGCTGCCGCCGGGCATGTCGTTCCTGCGGGCGATGGTGGCGACCGGCGCGGCCTTTGTCGCCACGGGGAGGAAGACCTTGAAGGTGGTGCCGTAGCCGACCTGGCTTTCGACTTCGATCCAGCCCTGGTGCTGCTTGACGATGCCGTAGACGGTGGCGAGCCCGAGGCCGGTGCCCTTGCCGATTTCCTTGGTGGTGAAGAACGGCTCGAAGATGCGCGAGAGCGTGGGCTGATCCATGCCGTGGCCGGTGTCGGACACGGCCAGGCAGATGAAGTTGCCGGCGCGCGCCTCGGGATGGCGGGCGGCATAGGCGGCATCGACCTGCGCGAACTGCGTGCAGATGGAGAGGGTGCCGCCGCGCGGCATGGCGTCCCGGGCGTTGACGGAGAGGTTGACGAGGATCTGCTCCATCATGCCCGGGTCCGCGTAGAGGGGCGGCAGTTCGTCCTCGGTCTTGCGCCTGAGCTCGACCTGTTCGCCGACGCTGGCGCGGAGAATCTTGGAGAGCTCGTTGATGACCTCGTTCAGGTTGAGCAGCTGCGGCTGCATGATCTGCTTGCGGCTGAACATGAGGAGCTGGCGGGTGAGGTTGGCGGCACGCTCGGCGGCGATGGCGATCTGGCGGGCGGATTCCATCAGCTGCGAGTCGAGGTCCGGGCTCGTCTTCAGCAGCCCGGCGTGGCCGCGGATGATGGTGAGGATGTTGTTGAAGTCATGCGCGACGCCGGCGGCGAGCTGGCCGACGGCTTCCATCTTCTGCGCCTGGCGCAGCTGGGCCTCGAGGTTCAGGCGGTCGGTCGCATCCTCGGCGTAGCAATGCACGACGCGGTTGGCGGTGACGGGGAAGAAGGACCAGGAGAGGATGCGGCCGCCGATGTTGGTGTTCAGGTGCAGGCGGTTCTGGCCGGTGGCGAGGCACATCTTCACGACGTTCGCGGTGTTCAGCGGGAGGATGGACTGGGGATGGTTCTTCTTCAGCGAGCGGGCCATTTCCTGCGCGGCGTCGTTGAAGTAGGTGAGCGAGCCGTCGGCGGAGAACTCGAGGACGGGGTTCGGGTTGAAGCGCGGGAAGGCGGCGAGCTTGCGGATCTCTTTTTCGGCGCGCTTGCGGTCCGTGGTGTCGCGCGAGACGAGCAGCGCGCGCTGCGGCGCGCCGTGATCGTCGAAGATGAAGCTGGCCGCGGTCTCGAACGTGGCCCAATGGCCGTCCCGGTGGCGGAAGCGCAGCTCCGCGGTGCGGCTTTCGCGGAAGAACTGGGATTCGTCGAGCGTGGCCTTCAAGGTCCGGATGTCGTCCGGGTGGATCAGGTCGGGGCAGGACGAGCCGAGCAGTTCATCGACGGGATGCCCGAGCACCAGCTCGAACGAAGGCGTGGCGTAGAGGAAGTTGCCGCCGAGGTTCAGCAGGCAGATGAGGTCGCGGGTGTTCTCGGTGATGAGGCGGTATTGTTCCTCGCTGCGGCGTAGGGCCACTTCCGTTTCGCGACGCTGGCGTTCCGAGCGGAACTTGCTCAGGGTTTTCTGCACGGCTGACGGCAGGCGCTTGAGGCTTGATTTGAGGATGTAATCCTCGGCGCCTTCCTGCATGCATTGTACGGCGACCTCCTCCGAGTTGGAGCCGGTGACGAGCAGCAGCGGCACGCTCGACTTGACTTCGCGCAGCAGCTGCAAGGCTTCGAGGGCGTTGAACTGCGGCAGGGAATAGTCGGCAAGGATGAGGTCGGTCGACGATTGGGAAAGTTCCTGAAGGAAATCGTCCCGCGTCTCGACGCGGCGGGGGTTGACCTTGAAACCGGATCGTTTGAGCTCGTGGACCACGAGTTCCGCGTCGGCGACGACGTCTTCGAGCAACAACAGGTTCAGGGATACGTCCATGGGTGAGGGTGGATGGGGCGTGGCGCGCGGGAAGCGGGGCGCTTCACCGGCCTCCGTGGCCCGGGCCGTGGGGTTGTGGCATTCTGAGAGGGGCTGCTGTCCGCTGCTGTTCCATCAAATTCATCGGTCTGGTTCCGTCATTTGAACATTCCGCACTCCGGCGGACAGGACGCTTGAAGTCGCGGGATTTTGGATACCAGTTCCCGGCGGCATCCGACAAAACCAAAAGGCTCCGTTGTTTTCCCGACTTCCCGAACGCGCGACGTTCTGCTGGTGCCGGAAAAACGGGAATCCGCGGCGTCACGGCGCGACCTCCGGGCCGGGGGCGGCGGTTTCAAGCGCGGGGGCGGCCGGTGTTCCGGATTCGCCACCGGGAACGCCCGGCAGGCGGACGTAGAACGTCGCGCCGACGTTGCTTTCGCCCTCGGCCCACACGCGGCCGCCGTGGCGCTGGACGATGCGTTGCACGATGGCGAGCCCGACGCCGGTGCCCTCGTATTGTTCGGGGTTGTGCAGGCGCTGGAAGACCTGGAAGAGCTTGGGCGCATACTTCATGTTGAATCCCACGCCGTTGTCGCGCACGTGGAAGACCGTGCCCTCCTCCGCGGGCTGCCAGCCGATCTCGATGCGCGGCCGGCTGGACTTGCGGGTGAACTTGAGCGCGTTGCCGATCAGGTTGACCAGCACCTGGCGGAGCTGCGCGCGGTCGCCCACCGTGGACGGCAGATCCGCGATGACGATCTCGGCGTTGTCATTGCCGCGGCGGTCGGTGAGTTCCGCCACGACGGAGTCCGCGAGTTCGCGCATGTCCA
>JBDHQG010000568.1:0-3403 GCA_039806925.1 Limisphaerales bacterium | reverse complement strand
GCCGCCGAGCCGCGAGGGTTCGATTGTGTTTCCCGGCTTCGACGGCGGCGCGGAATGGGGCGGCGCGGCGACAGATCCCGACGGCGTGCTCTACGTGAACGGCAACGAAATGCCGTGGGTGTTGACGATGGTGGAAACGAAACGCAAAGGCGCGGAACCACTGGCATCTGGCGAGGCAATCTTCACGCAAATCTGTGCGGCGTGCCACGGCATCGATCGTCAGGGCAACAGGGCGCAGAACGTGCCGTCGCTCGGCGGCGTCGAGCAGCGCCTGAAGAAACCGGACGTGCTCGCGCTGCTCAAGACCGGCAAGGGCGTGATGCCGTCGTTCGATTTCCTTACCGAAAACCAACGCCAGCTCGTCGTCGATTATCTCCTCGGCATCGCGCCCGCGACGCCGGCCAACGACGCAGGTCGAAAGGAAGAGCCCGGCGGCGCGGATGTGCTCGGCACGATTCCCTACACGATGACCGGCTACCATCGCTGGCTCGACACGAATGGTTATCCCGCCATCAAGCCGCCGTGGGGCACGCTCAACGCCATCGACCTGAACACCGGTGAGTATCGCTGGCGCGTGACGCTGGGTGAATGGCCCGAGCTGACGGCGAAGGGAGTCCCGCCGACCGGCACCGAGAACTACGGCGGACCCGCTGTCACGGCTGGCGGACTCGTCTTCATCGCCGCGAGCCGCGACGAACATCTGCGCGCATTCGACCGCAAGACCGGGAAGGAACTCTGGAAGGCGAAGCTGCCCGCCGCCGGCTACGCCACGCCGGCGACGTATTCCGTGAACGGCCGCCAATACGTGGTCATCGCGTGCGGCGGCGGAAAGATCGGCACTAGGAGCGGCGATGCCTACGTGGCGTTTGCGCTGCCGAAGTAGGCATTGAATTCTCGCTACGCCAGCAACGCCTGCACGACGTTTCCATGCACGTCGGTCAGCCGATAATCGCGGCCGCCGTGGCGGAAGGTCAGCTTCTCATGGTCCATGCCCAGCAGGTGCAGAATGGTCGCGTGGAAGTCGTGGACGTGGACGCGGTTCTCCACCACCGCCGCGCCGATGTCGTCCGTTGCGCCGTAGCTTTGACCACCCTTCACGCCCGCACCCGCCAGCCAGGAGGAATAACACGCGCTGTGATGGCCGCGGCCCTTGTCGCCATCCACGCCGGGCGTGCGGCCAAACTCGGTGGTCCACACCACGAGCGTGTCTTCCAACATGCCGCGTTGCTTGAGATCCTTGAGAAGGCCGGCGACCGGTTGATCCAAATTCTTTGCGTGCTGGGCGTGCTCGGCCATGTCGCCGTGTTGATCCCAGTTCTTGCTGGAACTGCCGTCCACGAGTTCCACGAAGCGGACGCCGCGCTCGACGAGCCGCCGCGCGACCAGGCACGGCCAGCCGAAGCCGTCCGTCTGTCCGCGCTTCATGCCGTAGAGTGCGTGCGTGGCATCGGATTCCTTCGAGAGATCAAAAACATCGCGCGCCTCGGTCTGCATGTGGAACGCGGTCTCGAAGGTGCGGATGCGCGCGGCCAACTCGCTGTCGTGGCCGCGTGCATTGAGATGACGCTGGTTCAGCGCGTCGGCGAGTCCGAGTTCCAGTTCCTGCACGGAGGATTGTTTCGTGCGGCGGTCGAGGTTCGCAATCGGCTCCTTGCCCGGCACCACGCGCACGCCCTGATGATACGCGGGCAGGAAGTCGTTGTTGAAAATCTGCGTGCCCGCGTAGGGCGACCCGGCGGAGATGGCGACGAAGGACGGCAGGTTGCGGTTCATCGTGCCGAGTCCGTAGCTGATCCACGAACCGATGCTGGGCCGCGAGAAAAAGAACGAGCCGGTGTGGATGCCGAGCGTGGCCTGATAATGCTCGTTGTCATCGGACTTCATCGACTTGATCAGGCAGATGTCGTCCATGCACTCGCGCAGGTGCGGAAACAGATCGCTGACCATCGTGCCGCACTTGCCGCCGGGCCTAAACTCCCAGCCCGGCTTGAGCAAGCGACGCTGCTGGTTCGACAGCCCGCCGCCAATGCCCATCGTCTTGCCGTCCGCGGCGAAGAGCTTGGGCTTGTGATCGAACGTGTCCATGTGCGACACGCCGCCGTTGGAGAAGATGAAGATGACGCGCTTCGCTTTCGCCGGAAAATGCGACGGCTTCGGCGCGAGCGGATCGGACGCAGCGTCCTCGGCGAAAAGATTTGAAACAAGCCCCGGCAGCAACAGCGACGAGCCAACCAGCGAGCGGATGACTTCGCGGCGCGTGAATTTTTCCCGCAGATTCAGGGAAGCCGCAGATTTGAAAAGTGGGTTCATAGATTGATTCGTTGTTCTACATCTACATCCGTGGCCTCTCTGAATCTGTGGGAAATTTCTTCGGACACATCACAAAACGCAAATCCACTGACCTCCTGCCGAAGTGGATGGCGATTCCCCAAGGCAGATCGAGCCAGCGCAGATAAGTTTGCAGCGCTGCCCGGTCCGCGGCGGAAACTTCATCGCCAAGGGCGCCAACCGTGACTGTGCAGGCATTGTCGATTACGAAGCAGCGTAATTGCGCGATGCCCCATCTGGCGATTGGACTCGTCGGGTTGGTGCTGAACGGAATCCGCTCGGCCTGAAGCGCGGCGCGAAGAAGCCCTTGATACGTTGTCTCGCGGTAGCCAACTCCATGTGCAGTGTGAATCTCCCGAAGCAGTCGTTGGACTGTTTCCGCCAGTTCCCGGCAAGTCACGAATGGTGGCAGGGCGACGCTCGGAAATGTCGTTTCGACGGAAGTGAACGTCACGCGCTTGAACATCAGGCTTGCCTTACCGAAATCGAACAGCATCCCGGTGGGAATCTCGTAAAACTTCAAGTAGCTGATGAGCTGGGCGAAATGCTCCGGATCAAACCCGCCCCGCAGTGCTTTGAGTTCAGGAATCAACCGTCCCGGAAACAGCGTGTCTGGCTCAAAAATGTCGGCGACGAAGCCACGATACACCAACTCGCGCCGTGGCTTGGATTCATGCTCAAGCCCTGCAGCCGAGAGCCGTGCGGAGAACTCCTGATGATAAAACTCCTCGTTCAATCCCGGCCCGAGCACGGAATGCGTCTCCATCGCCTTGCCGATGACGGCGTGGGTGAATGGGTCTTTGGTTCCCGCAGATTCAGAGAGACCACAGAGTGGATTTGAAAAGTTCATCTGTGGCTTCCTTGAATCTGTGGGAAATTCGTTTTCATTCTCTCAATCCAAGTAAACGAATTCATTCGGTCGTTCAGTTCCAATGACCGCACGGGTGAATGGGTTCTTTGGTTCCCGCAGATTCAGAGAGACCACAGAGTGGATTTGAAAAGTTCATCTGTGGCTTCCTTGAATCTGTGGGAAATTCGTTTTCATTCTCTCAATCCAAGTAAACGAATTCATTCG
>JBDHQG010000567.1:0-3408 GCA_039806925.1 Limisphaerales bacterium | reverse complement strand
GGCCCGGATGGAAAGCGTGCCGGCGACGTCGGCGGTGATGTTGTCGCCGGCGGCCTTCATGTTGCCGAGGGATTTCGCCTCGAAGGTGATCTCCTTGTTCTTCGCCACGTCGAGCCACGGCTCTCCGTGCATGTGCTCCTTCATCATCGGATTCGGCACATGCAAGGAGCTGGCGGCGACCACGATCTTGCCCGTTGTCGCGCCGGGGTTCGCGGGGTCAAACGTGACGGTGCCGCTGACGCCGTTGGCGCTGCCGTTGATGGCTTCCAGCGGGGCGTCGAGCTTGAAGACGGCGTTGTTCACGCCCTTCGGATCCTTGAAGTCGAACGTCAACGGCGCGGCGCTGGCGGCGATGGAGACGGCGGTGAGGGTGAGGAGGCTGAGGGTTGCGGTTTTCATGAGGTGCATTGGTTACTGTGCGTGGTTTTCGTTTGGTTTGTTTCGGAACAAGAAGGAGACGCCCGCGAGAGCACCCGCTCCCAGCAGCGCGCCGCCCAAAAAATCGAGGCCGGGCTGGAACGTCTTGTCGTAGGTGATGGCTTCGAGACCGGTCACCTCGTCGACGGTTTTCCGTTCGACGCTGGTCTTCGTCCAGCCGCGGTTCGAGCCGGTGGCGAGCCATGTCCCCGCCGCCGCGAGGGCGACGAGGAGGGCGAGAATGAGCAGGGACTTTTTCATGGCGTTGCTTCGTTTGCGATCGGTTCAGTTCAAGTCGAACACCAGCACCTGGCCCGGGCTGGTCGCGACCAGCTTCAGCTCCCGCTCGTCACTGACTGCCACGCCGTCGCCGGCGGTCAAACGAGCGCCGTTCAACGTCACTTCGCCTTCGGCGACATGCACCCAGGCATGTCGTCCTGACCGGAGCGGATGCGCGACGGTTTCACCGCCGTCGAATTTCCCGACCAACAGTTCGGCGTCCTGGTTGATGGCGATGGAGCCGCCGCGCCCGGTCTTCGAGGCGATGAGGTTCAGCCTTCCGGCGGGTGCGCTCTTGAAGTCGCGTTCGGCGTAGTCCGGCTTCGCGCCCTTCGCGTCGGGCTTGATCCAGATCTGGAGCAGATGCACCGGCTCCGTTTCGGAAGGATTGAACTCGCTGTGCAGCACGCCCGTGCCCGCGGCCATGTATTGCACCTCGCCAGGGCGGATGACGCGGCCGTTGCCCATCGAGTCCTTGTGCTCCAGCGCGCCGCTGAGCACCACGGTGATGATCTCCATGTCGCGGTGCGGGTGCATGTCGAACCCGCCGCCGGGCGAAACGACGTCATCGTTGATGACGCGCAGGCTGCGGAAGCCCATGTGATTCGGGTCGTAATAGTCCGCGAAGGAAAACGTGAAACGCGTGTTCAACCAGCCGTGGTTGGCCTGGCCCCGCTCGTCGGATCGTCGAATGGTCATCATAATCGTCGTCGCTTTCTCATTTCGTCCGGCCCTTCGTGAGCCGGCTCATTTCACATCCCTCATTTAGCGCGGGACGCGATCCACGCCCAATACTTTGATCCTCGCGCAGGAATGCCTTTCCGGCATAATGCTTCGCGTGGAACTGAGACATCTCCGCTATTTCCTCGCCGTGGCCGAGGCGCAGAACTTCACCAGGGCATCGCAACGATTGCGCGTCGCGCAGCCGGCGCTGGGGCGGCAGGTGAACGATCTCGAGGATGAGCTCGGCGTGAAGCTGCTGGAGCGCAGCCCGCGCGGCGCGGCGCTGACCGGCGCGGGAGAGGCGTTCGTGCCGGAGGCGCGGGCGGTGTTGCAGCGCGCCGAGGAAGCCGCGCGCGTGGCGAAGGCGTTCGCGCAGGGCGAGCGCGGCGAGCTGCATCTCGGCTACGCGCCGTCGCCGACCGTCGAATTGCTCCCGCGCATCCTGCACGCCTACCAAAATGAAGCGCCCGGCGTGCGCGTCGTGCTGTACGACATGACGACGGGCGAGATGCTGCGCGGGCTCGACAGCGGCAAGCTGCAGGTGGCGCTGATGGTGAAGGCCGCCGGCAAGACGCCGCGCCGGCTGGCGTTCGAGGAGCTGTGCCGTTATCCGATCTGCGTCGCGATGGCGAAGGCAAACCCGCTCGCGCGAGCCCGGACGCTTGCGCTGCGCGAATTGAACGGCCAGCGACTGGTGGCGTATTCGCGGCAGGATTATCCCGAGTATCACGACCTGCTGCGCGGATTGTTTCAACCGGCCGGCGCTGTGCCGCCGATCTCGGAGGAGCACGACAGCGCGACCAGCTTGATCGCCGCGGTCGAGGCTTCGCGCGGCGTGGCGATCGTTCCCTCGTCGCTCGCGTGCCTGGCCGGATCGCGGCTGAAGCTGGTGGAAATCCATCCGCCGCCGGAGCCATTGGTGGTTGGTGTCGCCTACGAGCCGAGGCGGCTTTCGCCGGCGGCGGAGCGTCTGGTGAAAATGTTGCGAACCTTGCCGTCTGAATTTCGCACGGCGCGGGCAAAATAGACTCGCGGTTGCGCGAAGCGAATCTGCTGCTACCTGTTTGCTTCGTTGCCGAAGGTGAAGATGAATTGGTTTTGCGGGTTGCGTCCCGCGAAACGAAGTCCCACATTCCGGCGCATCAACACTCAACCAGGAACATGACCATGATCACTCGACGCGATGCTCTCAAGAAGACGGCGCTCTCCGCTGCGGCGGTTTCGCTGGTGACCCTGCCCGAAACGAACTTCGCCCAGGCGGCGGCTCCGGCGGGGCCGTTCAAGCTGCCGGCGCTGCCTTACGCGCTGGACGCGCTGGAGCCGCACATCGACGCGAAGACGATGGAGATTCATCACGGGCGCCATCATCAGGCGTACGTCACGAACCTGAACAAGGCCGTGGCGACGGATGCGAAGCTGGCCGGCACGAGCCTTGATGAATTGATCCGGCATCTCGATGAAGTGCCGGAAGCCGTCCGCACGGCGGTGCGCAACAACGGCGGCGGACATTACAACCACTCGCTGTTCTGGCAGACGATGAAGAAGAACGGCGGCGGCGCGCCGAAGGGTGCCTTGGGGTCGGCCATCGAGAAAACGTTCGGGAGCTTCGAAAAGTTCAAGACGGCATTCAGCGACGCGGCGATGAAACAGTTCGGCAGCGGCTGGGCGTGGCTGATTTTGGAGGAGAAGGATCTCAAGGTCGTCTCGTCTCCAAACCAGGACGTGCCGTTCGCGCACGGGAAGTATCCGCTGCTGGGCATCGACGTGTGGGAACACGCCTACTATTTGAAGTATCAAAACAAACGTGCTGATTATGTTAATGCTTGGTGGAACATAGTAAACTGGAAGCAGGTTCAGGAAAATATGGATGTACTTAAGTAGAAAAAATAAAGGCGGATTGTTTTTGCAATCCGCCCTACGGTATTCGTGTTGTGTGTTTGTTCTTTTTTACTTTCTCTTTAATTACTCAGTGAGTAACTCTGCTGTATT
>JBDHQG010000027.1:0-14871 GCA_039806925.1 Limisphaerales bacterium | reverse complement strand
TCGTCGGGAGCGGACTCGCGTATCTGCTTGCGCGCGGCGAATCGATTTACCAGATCCCGGAGAGCTTCATCTGGCTCGGGCGCGGCACCGTGGCCGGCGTGCCGAATTCGGTGGTGCTGATGGTCGCGCTCTACTGCGTCGCGCATGTGGTGATGAGCCGGATGGCGCTCGGTCGTTACGTTTACGCGGTGGGCGGCAACCGCGAGGCCGCGCGTCTTTCGGGCGTTCCGGTCATCGCGGTGTTGCTGTTCGCCTACACGCTGAGCGGCGCGCTGGCGGGATTGGGCGGCATCATCACGGCGTCGCAGCTCAAGAGCGGCTCGCCGAACTACGGCACGATGTACGAGCTCTACGTCATCGCGGCGGTGGTCGTGGGCGGAACCAGCCTGTCCGGCGGTGAAGGGAAGATTTTCGGCACGCTCATCGGCGCGTTCATCATCGCGGTGATCCAGAACGGCATGAACCTCACCGGCGTCGAAAGCTACACGCAGAAGGTCGTGCTCGGCCTGGTGATTCTCGGCGCGGTGCTGCTCGACATGCTCAAGAAGCGCGGCTGGTTTCGCCGAACCCGCAGCGCGCGAGAAGCCGTTCGATGACCTCGCGGCCAACGCCGAGCTTGGGCGCCGCCTCAAGCAAATCTTCGGCGAGGCAGGGATACCAGTTCCGCCGCGAAGCTTCGCCCAGCCGCGCGAGGTTGATTGGTTCGATCGCGCGTTGAATCGCGGCCAGCAAAGCCTTCCTCGCAGTGTCACCCGCTCCGGCGCGAACCAAGCGCAGGCATTCGCGCAGGGCCGGACCGAAGGTCGCGTCGCCCTCCAGCAGGAAACTGGGCGGAGCCTTCGCGCCGATGCGACGGCGCGTCTCCGCCGTCATCGCGGCGGCGAAATAGAGCATCGTGACTGCCGTGAAAACTTCAAAGTCGTCCATGCTCGCGTAGAGCGCGCCGACGAGTTCGGCGGTGATGTCCAACTCGCGGAGCGTCTGCTGTTCGTAGGCTTGCAGGCGGGATGTGAACCGTTCGGTTCCCCAATCTGTTTCCAGCGCGAGGGCAAGACGCTCGATGCCGAGCAGCGTGAGGGGAAAGCCATTCGAGAGCAGCGGATCGACGAAGCCCGCGGCGGACGGGAGCATAGCCCAGTTTGAACCAACGACGGTGGTGGTGCGGAACGACAATGTTGGCGTGTGTACGAATGGAAGCGTCGCACGGGCGTTGGCGAACTGTCGGGCCGCGCTCGGCAAGGCTTCGAGCAGACGGCGCCACGCGGGTTCCCCTTCCGCAAAACGAAACCTCTTTGCGACGTCGCTTGTCGCCGCCACGCCGACGCTCGTAATGCCGTTGTTGAAACGCAGCACCCACATCCAGCCGCCGTTGAAGACGTGATGCAGCGCGGCGTCATCGACCGGATACGGCGGCGTTTCGGCGGAGGGCGTGAGAGCATCCCAGCGTTCGACTCCGGTGAAGTGCGAGTAGAGCGCTTCGGTGCGTGGCAGGTGCTGGTAGGTCGCTTCGCCCAGGCCCAGCGCGCGATGCAGGGCGCCGCGCGTTCCGGTGGCATCAATGACCAATCGCGCGCGGATCTCCACGGATTCACCTTGGCGCTCGCCGCGAAGTGTCGCGACGCCGGGGTTCATTTCGACTGCGTTCAATCGAGTCTCATCGAGATGCTCGACGCCGAGCTTCTGCGCTTCACGCACGTAAAAGTGATCGAAGTCCGGGCGATACCAATGCGTGTCCGCGATGGCATCGTGCGGGCTGGCGGCGACGAGCAGTTCGTTCGAGCGATCCGGCTGGGGCGTCCACGGCTGGCCAGGCGTGTGATGGTAGAACGTGAAGCCGCGCTTCAATCCGCAGGCGATCTCGCGATGCTTCTGCTGCCACGCCCCCCATTTGGTGAGCGTGGCGACTTCGGGCAAATCATAGCGGCGGGCGAGTTCTTCGAGCAGCAGATTGGCGAGCGGCGTGGAGGATTCGCCGATGATGAAGCGCGGATGTTTGCCGCGCTCAATCATCACCACGGAGCGTCCGAGGCGCTTCGCGATCATCGCCATGAGCGAGCCGCCGAAGCCCGATCCAATGACCGCGATGTCGAAGCTGGCTTTCATGCTGGAGCGCCGAACTCCGGTTCGGCGCAAGCGGTGCAGGAGACAGTGGATTCGAGTGATTGCGTGAAGTTCATCCGCTCCAGCCGCGCCTGGCGGGCCGCGAAGCAGGCGGAACAATCGGAGAAGCGTTCCAGGTCCCAGGTGTCCGCGAAGACGCGACCGCGCCGTTGCGCGAGTGCATCATCGAACGCGGCCTCGAAGGTCGCGAGTTTCGGCGGCGAGAAATCGCCCTGCGCGGCGAGAGTTTCCAGCGCGCCGTTTCCCGGCCGCGTGGGAATGAGCGCCACCGCGCTGGCGCCGCAATCGCAGGCGAATGTGACGGAGCGAGCGGCCCATTCGCGCGCTTCCGATTCATGGAGGAACGGCGGCTTTACCAGCACGAAGACGCGCAGGGCGATGTCATGTTGGCGGAGGAAGTCCGCGGCGCGCGAGAACTGGTCGAGTGTCATGCGCTTGTTAAGCTTCGGCAGCACATCGGGATGAACCGTTTCAAGACCCATCGCGACTTCCAGTTTCGGCTGCGTGCCGTAGCCGCCGACGTGAGGAGGCGGATGCTGCCCGTCGCTTGATACCTCCGCCTCCTCACGTCGGCGGCTACCTCGGGCATCGTGCAACAAGTCTCTGAAACGCGCGGCGGAATCGCCAACGAGCGACGGATGGCATTCGACGATGACGCGCTCAAAGCTGCGAACCCGATCTGCGATCGCCGCGTGGTCCTCCGGCGGAATCGCGCGCGGATCGAAGAAGCTGCCGCTGTTGTAGAGCTTGATCTGGCGCGCGGGCGGAAGCTGCGCGAGGGCGAGGTCGATTTGCGCGGGGATGGCCCCGGCGGGCGCGGTCTCAGTCAGTGTGTTCTTCCACAGGTCGCACATCAGGCAGCGCCAAGGGCACTCGCGGTTCGTCAGGAACAATGTGGCGACAGGAACGATTTCGCCGGACTCGGCGCGTTCCTGCTCGACGAGAAACGCATAGGGCCGCCCGGCATCGGCGCGGTTACGCGGGCTGCGGCGCGCGAGAATCCAGCGGTCCCGCTCCGCTGCCGTGCCGGGATAGGCGGCGTCAGTGGGCGAGGAGGTTGTCTCGCGATGCGGCATGTGCGCGAAGCTTGCGGAGTCGGGCGGGCAGCGTCAACGCGAGGGTGTAACGCCGGAGCGCCGATCTCCGAATCGGCGCGTGGGTGGGCACGATGCTGGAACGCGCCGAACTGGAGTTCGGCGCTCCATTGCGGATGGCAGGCTTCGCTTGGAGTCCGCGCATGGCTGTCTTAACGTCAGCCGCGATGCGCGATGCCTCGACGAACTTGTCCCGGACGCTCGCCCTGCTGGAGCAGGGGCGACATTCCATTCTGCATCCGGGCGCGCAGCTCTATGTCTCGTTGCGCGGCGAAGTGATCGCGGACGTGGCGCTGGGCGAGGCGCGGCCCGGTGTGCCGATGCGACCGGAAACGCTGACGCTCTGGCTCTCGGCGGGGAAACCGATCACGGCGGTCGCCATCGCGCAATTGGTCGAGCGCGGGCGGTTGGGCTTCGACGATTTGGTCGGCAAACATCTGCCGGAGTTTGCGCAAGGCGGCAAGGAGACCATCACTCTTCGTCATCTGCTCACACACACGGCCGGCTTTCGTAATGCGGACAAGCTGGCGGAGAATTTGCCGTGGGACGAAATGATCGCCGGCATTTGCGCCACGCCGCTGGAGGCGGATTGGATTCCCGGCGTGAAGGCGGGTTACCAGACGATGTCGAGCTGGTTCATCCTCGGGGAACTGATTCGGCGCATCGCTGGGCGCGAACCAGGACGCTACGTGCGCGAGGAGATTTTCGAGCCGCTCGGGATGCGCGATTCGTGGCTGGGCGTGCCCGCCGACCGAATCGCTGCTTACGGCGAGTGGATGGCGATGATGTATTACTCGGGCCGCACGGAGTTTCGCGTGCATCCGTTCTGGAATGCGGAGGAAGATTTTGTGGCATGCCGTCCGGGAAGCGGCGCGCGCGGGCCGATTCGGGAGCTGGGCAGGTTCTACGAAGGGTTGCTCGACGTGCTGCTGGAGCGCCGATCTCCGAATCGGCGCGAGGGCGGCTCTGTGCTGGCGGATGAACGCGCCGAATCGGAGTTCGGCGCTCCGGCGGGCGTGGTTTCGGCGACGATGTTGCGCGAGCTGACGCGGCGACATCGCGAAGGGCTGTTCGATCACACCTTCCAGCACACGCTCGATATCGGGCTGGGGTTCATCGTGAACTCGAATCGCCACGGCGCGGAGACGGTGCCTTACGGTTACGGGCGTCATGCGTCGGAGGCGACGTTCGGTCACAGTGGCTCGCAAAGTTCGTGCGCCTTCGCCGATCCGGAGCGGCAGTTGGTCGTGGCGTGGCATTGCAATGGTCAACCCGGCGAGCCGCGTCACCAGAAGCGCGCGCGGGAGATCAACTCGACGATCTACGAAGAGCTCGGGCTGGCGTGAGGATCCGTCGCGGAGGGAATCCAACTCGTGTGCGTCCCTGTAGCATCCGGCGTGAGCCGGATCATTTATCACAGGAGATCAGATCCGGCTCACGCCGGATGCTACAGAGGTGGGGGGAATTGCGCCGGAATCAAAGTTTGCCATTGGGCGGGCGTCCGCTTAATTGGAGGGAAACGAAAGGCTCATCATGAACATCAAATGCACGCTTGTCGGATTGCTGGCCGCGCTCGCGCTGGTCTTTGTGTCCGGTTGCAAGGAAAAGACCACCACAGAGAAGGTGAAGGAAGCGACGAAGGACACCGCGCAGTCGGCGGCGGATTCCGTGAAGGACGGCGCGAAGAAGATCGGCGACAAGGCGGAGAAGGCTTACGACAAGACCAGGGACGCCGTGAAGAACACCGCCGACAAGGTGGGCGACGGCGTGAGCACCGCCGTGGACAAGACGAAGGATGCTGTCAAAACCGGCGCTGAGAAGACCACGGAAGCGCTCAAAAAGGGCGCGGAGAAAACCGGCGAGGCCTTCGAGAAGGTGGGAGAGAAGCTGAAGGAGATCGGGAAGTAGGCGGGCACCTGGACCGCGAGCCGTCCCGGCTCGCAGCGCGTCGCCACGTCAGTATCAACACTCGTTGCTTCTCATGTTTCTCGTGTCATCCACCTGCTGCGACCGGGGACTGGTCGCGGTCCGTCGCAACACACGTCTTCATATCGGGATTTTCCAATGACCCTGCGAACGCTCATCTCGCGCAGCCTGCGCTTTCACTGGCGCGGGCATTTGGGCGTGTTGCTCGGCGCGGCGGTCGGCAGCGCGGCGTTGATTGGCGCGCTGGTGGTCGGTGATTCGGTGCGGCTCAGTCTCCGCGAACTGGCGTTGCAGCGGCTGGGCAACGTCGCCTACGCGATGGAGACGGGGGATCGGAACTTCCGGTCGGGGCTGGACAAGGTCGTGGCATCGGCCATCAGTGAGCCGCTGACAGCCAGTGAAAGACGGGCCCTCGGTTTCCTGCCCGCTTTCGCCTCCGGAAACGTCCCCATCAATGTTCCGGTGACCGTTTCCAATCGCTTTGCCTCAATCACAACCACCAGCGTCGTGATGTGGGATGGGGTCGGTCGAAACCCATTCGGAACGATGCCGTTTTTCCGATGGACCGGGACGAACTGGAGCGGTTTCGAATCCAATCAGCAAGTCAACGCCACCAGCGTTCTAAAACTCGACGCCACCGCCGCCACTCAAGGCGGTCAATCACGCGCCAACAAGATTCAGCTCCTCGGCGTCGGTCCGGAGTTTGGTCGCGTGACGGGGAGCGCGATCCTTTCCAATCTTCCGCCTGATTCGGTCGTCTTGAACGAATCGCTCGCGGCTCAGCTTCGAGTTTCGACGGGCGACGTGGTGACGATTCGCACGCGCAAGCCGGATGCGTTGGGCGGAGATTCACCGCTCGCACCGCAGGACGAAACCGCAGTGGTGTTGAGATTGAAAGTTCACGGTATCTTGAGTGGCGCTACGGGCGGGAATTTCAATCTCAGCGCCAGCCAGGTGCCGCCCTACAACGCGTTTGTCTCGCTGGAGATGTTGCAGGAAAAGACGGGTGTTCCGCACCGCGCCAATCTGCTTATCGCAGATACGCCTGTGGAAACGTATTGGCGCAAGCCGGAGTTCTCGTGGGGGCAATGGGTAGGCGACCGTCTTCGTCGCATCGGCTTGAATCTCATTCCTCCGCCGTCACTGGGCGTGACCAATTCCCTCGCTCCCAGCAATGCGCTCCACACGCTGCATCGAGCGCTGGATCGCGTGCTGTCTCTGTCAGACATGCAGCTGCAAATCGTCGGAGCAAACGCGCGCAATGAAATCGAGCTGCGCTCTTCGCGTGTGTTGCTCGATCAGCCGGTGGTTGATGCGGTCTTCAACGCTGCGACCAACGCTCAGTCCCGTGAGCGGATTCTGAAGTCCGCGCCTTATGGTGTACTCACCTACTTGGTGAATCTCATCCGGCACGGCGAACGCACGACGCCTTATTCCATGGTGACAGCCGCCGGAGCGCCATTGATGCCGGCGGATTTGGCGGACGACGAGATCATCATCAACCAGTGGCTCGCGGAGGATCTCGACGCCAAGGTCGGCGCGGAGATTTCGCTGACATGGTTCGTTCCCGACCAGGCCGCGCAGCTTGTGGAGGCCACCAATCGCTTTCGCGTGCGCGAGATTCTGCCCATGAACCACCCGGCGCTGGACCGGACGTTGATGCCGGATTTTCCGGGAGTTGCTGGCGCGGAGAAGGCGGGCGATTGGGAGACGGGCTTTCCGCTGGTGCATGAGATTCGCCCGAAGGATGACAAATACTGGAGCGACTATCGCGGCACGCCGAAGGCCTTCGTCAGCCTGAAGACGGGCCAGCGCATGTGGGGGAGCCATCTCGGCAGTCTGACGGCCATTCGTTTTCCCGCTCCGGCTGGCTACAACGAGCAGTCGTGGTATTTGCACCAGACGGAAGTCGAAGGCGCGCTGAAGCGCATTTTGGTCCCGCGCTCTTATGGAACGATTCAAGTGAGCGACGCAACGAATGCTGTTGCCGGCACATTCGATCGCGCGTCGATTGGATTTCGGTTCGTCGATGTCCGCGCCCAGGCGCTGGCGGGCGCGAGCCAGTCGCAGGATTTCGGCGGGCTGTTCATTGGGTTCAGTTTCTTCCTCATTCTCGCGGCGCTGATTCTCATGGCGCTGCTGTTCCAGTTCGGCATCGAGCAGCGGACGAATGAGGTGGGCGTGCTGCTGGCGCTCGGGTTCACGCCGGCGCGCGTGCGCAATCTGTTGCTGGGCGAAGGCGTGGCGATTGCGTTCCTCGGCGGAATCATCGGCACGGCGGGCGGCATCGGCTACGCGCAGGCGATGCTCTACGGTCTGGCGACGCTCTGGCGCGACGCCGTCGGCACGTCCGCGCTGCGCTTCCATGCGACGCCCACGACGTTGGTGATCGGATTGTTCGCGAGCGTGGTGGTGAGCGCGGTGACGATTTGGATCGTGTTGCGCAAACAGGCGCGACGGCCGGCGCGCGAACTATTGTCGGAAGGCGCGGAGCTGAATGTTGAACGTTCAACGTTGAACGTTCGACGTTCAAAGCTCAGTCAGTGGATTGCCATCGGCTCCGGAGTTGCGGCGCTCGGGATGATCGGCTGGGCGGCGTTCGGCGGTGATGGTGCCTCGGCGGGATTGTTCTTCGGCGCTGGCGGGCTGTTGCTCATTGCGTTGCTCGCGGTTGTGGCGGTGCTGCTTTCGGCGCTGGAGCGTTCGGAGGCGACTCATCAGCCGACCATCGCGTCGATGGGTCTGCGCAACGGGACGCGGCGACGGAGCCGGAGTCTGGCGAGCGTGGCGTTGCTGGCGTGTGGAAGTTTTCTCGTGGCGGCCATTGGCGCGAACCGGCTCGATGCGGGCCGCGACGCGACGAAGCGTTCGTCGGGCACAGGCGGTTTCGCGTTGTTCGGCGAGGCGACGCTGCCGGTGGTGCGCGATTTGAACACGGCGGCGGGCCGGGAGTTTTATGGTCTCGACGAGAAGGCGATGCAGGGCGTGAGCGTGGTGCCGTTCCGTGTGCGTGACGGCGATGACGCGAGCTGCCTGAACTTGAACCGCGCGCAGACGCCGCGGTTGCTGGGCGTGAAACCGGAGCTGCTGGCGGAGCGCAAGGCGTTCACGTTTGCGAAAGTGTTGAAGGGTTTGCCGGCGGGGAATCCGTGGGAGTTGCTGAGCGGTAGCCGCCGAGGTAACAAGGCGGACGCGGGGACAACGAATCCGCCTCCTCACGTCGGCGGCTACGACGATGCAATTCCCGCCATCGGCGACGCAGCTTCGATCCAATGGGCGCTCGGGAAGAAGCTCGGCGACACCATCGAGTTCACCGATGAGCGCGGACAGAAGTTCAAGGTGCGGCTCGTGGCGGGCGTCGCGAATTCCATTCTGCAGGGCAATCTCCTCATCGACGAGGCGGAGTTCGTGAAGCGGTTTCCGGGCGAGGCCGGGCATCGAATGTTCCTCATCGACGTGCCGTCGAACACGGGCGCGGAGACGAACCGGCTGGAGAAAGTCTCTGCGGCGATGTCGCGTGCATTGCAGGACGTGGGATTGGAACTCACGCCCACGACGACGCGGCTCGAAGCGTTCAACGCGGTACAGAACACGTATCTGAACACGTTCCAGATTCTGGGCGGGCTCGGCCTGCTGCTCGGCAGCGCGGGGCTTGGCGTGGTGGTGTTGCGGAATGTTTTGGAACGACGCAGCGAGCTGGGCTTGCTGCAAGCGGTCGGGTTCCGGCGGCGGTCGTTGCAATTGCTGGTGCTGAGCGAGCACGGCGGATTGCTGGCGCTCGGTCTCGTGGTGGGCATCACGGCGGCAGTGGCGGCGGTGTTGCCCGCGCTGCTCGCGCCCGGTGCGGAGAATCATTACGTCGCGCTCGTTGCGACGCTCGCGGGGGTCTTCGTGAGCGGGCTGGCGTGGACGTGGGTGGCGACGCGGTTGGCGTTGCGCGGCGAGTTGTTAAAGGCTTTGAGAAACGAGTAACCACAGATGAACACGGATAAACACGGATTGACTACAACTGGAGCAGGCGAAGCCGCTGTGGAGTGCGGGCGTCCTCGTCCGCAGCAATGCTCGAATCGAGAAAGGGCACAGGTGGTTCCAGGATATTTCGATGGAAGTTCGTTTCTGCGCCCGGGGACGGGCGCACTCCGGGCGAGCTTGCTGGTCGCGTTGTTGGCGGTGGCAATTGTTTCCGCGCCAGCGCAGGTGCTTTACACGAACGGCTTCGACAAGGCCGAGCTCGAGAAGGTGCCGGAGGACATGATGGTGCTCGATGGCGGGTTCGCGGTGAAGGAAGAGGCCGGAAACAAGTTTCTCGAACTGCCCGGCGCGCCGCTGGAGACGTTCGGCGTGTTATTCGGCCCGACGGAGGCTTCCGGCCTCGCGGTGTCGGCCCGCGTGCAGAGCACGAACAAGGGGCGACGCTCGCCGACGTTCGCGGTCGGGCTGAACGGCGTGGGCGGCTACAAGCTGGAAGTCGCGCCGGCGAAGAAGCTGGTCGAGCTGATCAAGGGCGAGGAGATTGTCGCCAGCGCGCCGTTCAACTGGGAATCGGGCTCGTGGACGATGCTCCGTCTCCAATGCCGCAAGGTGAAAGACGGGGAGTTCGCGATTGAAGGCAAGGCGTGGAAGCAGGGCGATGTGGAGCCGAAGGAATGGCAGATCAAGCGCAGCGAGACGGCGGAATCGCCGGCGGGCCGGCCGTCGGTTTGGGGCAAGCCGTTCGCGGGGACGCCCGTACGCTTCGACGATTTGCAGGTGACGCGCGCGGTGCAGTGACGGGTCGCGCGAGGTTACTCCAGCTTCGTGAGGGTGTAGACGCCGACGTGCAATTGCACGGGTGACGGGTGCGTCTTCAGATATTGGGCGACCGGCGAGGAGGCGCGTTCCTTGAACTGGATGAACCAGCAGTTGGTGCCGTGGTGGCGCGGCCCGCAGGTCTTCCATTGGTCGAAGGTGGTGAAGTGAGACTCGTGGCGTGATTCGCATTCCCCGGTGTCGCTCTTCAGTTGCTGCGGCACGGCGCGGACGAGGTAGCTGACTTCCTCGCCGAAGTAAAACTCCAGCCCCTGCATGTAGCGATCCGCAATGACTTCCTTTGCGCCGTGCTCGCGGAGGACGCGCGCCACTTCGCGGACCGAGGAGCCGACCCCGAGCCTGGTTTCAAAATGGGGAACCACGAAGCCCGCCGTCAGCATCAGCACGGCGGTCGCGGCGCCCAGTTGCCCGAGACGGCGCGGAGTCGCGCGAAGGCGTTCCGGAACCCAGCCGTGGCAGAAGGCCCGCGCGGCGAGCAGGGCCATCCACGGCGCGTAGGGCAGGGTGTAGGTGAGCAGCTTGGAGGAAATGGCGGAGAACACGGCGAAGCCAGTGAGGATCATCCACGCTTCCCACGGCACGCGGGCAAATGTTTTGGTCCTGATGATGCCGATGATTTCCTGGCGCTGAAACCACGCGACGGCCAGCAACGCCGGCCACCACGGAAACCACACGGCCGGCGAAGCCAGCACATGGAAGAAAAACGGTTGCTGCCGTCCGTCCGGGTGACCGACCACGCGGCCGATCACTTCGCGGCCGAAAAAGAAATCCACGAGCTCCGGATGCCGCGTCATCATCAACACGTACCACGGCGAGCCGAGGACAAGGATCGCGAGCAGGGTGGAGAACGGACGGAGCGCCTTCAGGCCGGGCGTGTCCTTCGTCATCCTGAGCCCGATGGTCAGGCCCAGCAGCGGGATCAGCGCGGCGGTGGCCTTCGTCCACCAGGCGAGTGCCCAGAAGACAACGGCCGCCATCCACCAGGCGAGGCTGGCGTTCCGGTGACGGGCTTCCGCCCAGGCGCCGACGGCCATCGTGCAGCAGCCGGTGAGCAGCATGTCCGGGCAGAGGAATCTCCCGAGCACGGCGAGTTGAACGGTGGTCGCGCCGAACAGCACGCTCCACCACGCGGTGCGTTCTCCATACAGCCGCCAGGCGGTCCAGCCGAGGCCGAACAGCGTCATCATCGCGCCGAGGAAGGGAGCCGTTCGCGCGCCCCATTCGTTGACGCCGAAAACGCTCATCGAGATCGCGGTGATCCAGTAGATGAGCGGCGGTTTGTCGAAGTGTCCGAAGTCCGACATGCGCGGCTCCAGGACATCATGCGCGGGCTCCATCATCTCCAGCGACATGGCGGCATAGCGGCCTTCGTCCGGCTCGTTGAGCCCGCGGTTGCCGACATTGACGGTGTAAAGCAACGCCACGGAACCGATCAGGAGGAGCCATTTTCGCGACGCATTCATCAATGTTCTGAAGTGACTTGCTTGGGCACCACGAAACACCAGGCCCGGACGATTTGGTAATTAGAACTTCCTAATTTTGAAGGCGCCTTGCAAGTGCCGCGCGTGGGGTTCAACCAAGGCCGGCGGGCCGCGATGCGTGGGCGGACGAAACTTCCACGTCCATGCGCGGGTTTTGGCGGAGTCCTTCGAGCGGACAAGCTCGCCTTCGGCGAACGTTCATGCCAGCGTCCGTCCGTCACATGATTCGCTGGTTTGAGCACAAACAGATTTACAAACCCGGCCGCCAGCTGGCGGCGACCGGCAGGGAGCTGGGACGTCCGCTTGAAGATGTATGGCTGAAAACGCCGGATGGACTGCGGCTGCACGGCTGGTTCTTTCCGGCGGACACGCATTCCTCGCGCGCGCACCAGGTGCT
This sequence comes from Limisphaerales bacterium, assembly GCA_039806925.1. Lineage (GTDB taxonomy): Bacteria > Verrucomicrobiota > Verrucomicrobiia > Limisphaerales > JADJPG01 > JADJPG01. The sequence continues at coordinate 3,043 of JBDHQG010000027.1, read as the reverse complement.
GCTGCTCTGTCACGGAAACGCGGGGAACATCGGGCATCGGCTCCACTGGGTGAAGGCGTGGCTGGAACTGGGGCTGAACGTGTTCGTGTTCGACTACCGTGGCTACGGACGGAGCGAGGGACGGGTTCACGAAGCGGGCACTTACATCGACGCGCAGACGGCCTGGCGCTGGCTTCGCGCCAAGGGATTTGCGCCGGAGAACATTGTCGTGCTCGGCAAATCGCTCGGCGGCGGCGTCGCGTCCGGGCTGGCGTTGCGCGAGCCGGTGGGTGCGCTGATTCTCCAGAGCACGTTCACGAGCATCCCGGACATCGGCGCCGAACTCTTCCGCTGGCTGCCGGTGCGGCGGTGGCACAGCATTCATTACGACACGATCAACCGCCTGCCGCAGATCAAGGCGCCGGTGCTGGTGGCGCATGGGAAGGGTGATGATTTGATTGGGTTCCATCATGCGGAGAAGAATTTCAAGGCGGCGGCGGGCCCGAAGATGTTCCTGGAAATCGCGGGTGATCACGTCAGCACCATTGAAGATGGGCGCGCGGAATACGTCGAGGGCTTGAAGGAGTTTCTGCGTCGGCACCTGAAGTAGCGCCACGGCGAAACGTATCAAGAACCGCCACCGCAACACCGTTACTGCGCGGATGGACATGCTTGCGCGGAGACGAGGGACTGAGCCGGGCGGGCGCGTGCGGGGCCTACAATGCAGTTGCCTGCCCCTGTCGTTTGCAGTATCGAGAGGGTCATGCGCAATTCACTTCGTATAGTCCTTTGCTGTCTCGTCCACGCGGCGTTGGCGGCCCAGAAACTCCCGGCACAAGCCACCGGCGACGCCGGGAAGGGAGCCGATGCCAAAGCCAGGGCGGCGGAGACGCAGCTGAAGGAGGACGAAAAACTTCGCCAGGAAGCCGAACGCGAAAAGGAACTGAAGCGCATCGAGCTCGAAGTCTTGAAAGCCGCCGAGGCGCGCGGCCAGAAGGCGGACATCACCCCGCCTCCTGCGCCGGCGAAGCCGTTGACGCCGGCCGAAGCCAAGGCCAGGGAGAAGGCGCACAGGCAGGCTGAAGCGGAGGCGAAGGAAAAAGCGCGCAAGGAAGCCGCGGCGAAGGCGGCGGAATTGAAGGAGCAGGAGCGGTTGCAACGGATTGCCGCGAAGCAGGCGGCGGAGAACACGAAACGTCTTGAAGAGGAGCGCAAGCGCCAGGAGGAACAGGCGTTGGTGAACGCGCGGCGCATGACGCCGGAGGAACGTCAGGCAAACAACCGCTCCCTCCTCAACTTTTTCCGCTCCAAGAAATCCCAGGAGGCGGCGCAGCCCGCGGCCCAGGCGCCCGCCGCGCAGACGATGAAACCCGACACGGAAGCCCGGGCGCGCACGGCCCTCTCGCAGGCTTACCAGCAGCAGGACGCGCAGAAGGCCGGGGCGGATTTGAAGGCGGAGAAGGAGGCCAAGGAAAAAGCGGCCGAGGAAGCGAAGCGGCGCGCCGCGGCGGAAGTGCGCGAGAAGAAGGAGGCGGAACGTCAGGCGAAATTGCAGGCGGCGGCCGAGGCCAGGGCGAAGAAGGACGAGGAAAAGCTGGCGAAGGAACGTGAGGCGGCCGAGAAGCGCGCGCAGTACGAGGAGCAGAAGGCACAGGAGGAAAGGGCGCGCCAGGAGCGCATTGCCCGCATCAAGGCGGAGATCGAAGGCAAGAAACAGGCGGCGGAGAAACCCGCGGTCGCCGCTCCCGTTGTTCCCGCCCAGACGGCGACGCCTGCGGTGACCAGCCCGGCAGTTCAGGCCAAGCCGGCCCCGGAAGCGGTGAAGGCCCAACCCTTGCCGACGGAGAAGGAATTGGAAGCGGAGGCGAAGGCGCGTCGCGAACGCGAAAGGCAGGCGGCGGAGGAAGCGAAGCGCAAGGTTCGCGAAGACGAGAAGAAACGTTCCGAGCTGACTGCGGCTGCCGGAGCCGAGGCAAAGAAAGCCGCTGAACAAAGGAAAAAGGCCGAGGCGGAAGAGGAGAAGCGCCTGAAGGCGTTGGCGAAGGAGCAGGCCCGGCAGAAGGCCGCCGCGGATGCGGCGGCCCGCGAACAGGCAAAGCAGGCAGAGAAGGAAGCGGCACGTCGCGCCAAGGAATTGAAGAAGGCGCAGGCAGCCGCAAAGTCCGAAACGCCGAAAGCGGTGAAGCCCGCTCCGGCGGAAACGAAGGCTGCGGCTCCTGTCGCGCCGAAGATTGATCCGTCCGCGCCGAAGTCGAAGGAGCAGAAGCTGGCCGAGTTGCTGGACCTCTACAAGAAGGACTCCATCACCGCGAAGGAATATCACGAGCGCCGCGTGAAGATTCTCGGCGAGCCCTGAGCGGTTCGGCGGACGGCTTCAAGCGATCTGAATTTCATCCGGACGCGGGTCAGGTGCCTGTGTCCGGATGACTCTTTTCGTGACAACCCTTTTTCCAACCTATAAGTAAATCCGCTTTATGCATGACTTTCATTACGTCGGAAACAAGCTGCACTGCGAACGCGTCTCCGTGGAGGGCCTCGTCAAGAAGCACGGCACGCCGCTCTACATCTATTCCCAGCACACGCTGACGGATCATTTCCAGAAGCTCGACCAGGCCCTCGCGCCGCTGGATCACCTCATCTGCTACGCGATGAAGGCGAATTCCAACGCCGCCGTCATGCGCACGCTGGCGAATCAGGGCGGTGGCTTCGACGTGGTGAGCGAAGGCGAGCTGCGCCGTGTGATCGCGGCGGGCGGCGACCCGCGCAAGTGCGTGTTCGCGGGCGTCGGCAAGACCGAGCGCGAAATCGAGTTTGCGCTGCGCAAGGGGATCTACTCCTTCAACGTCGAGAGCGAGGCGGAACTGATCCGCATCAACAAGGTGGCGGCGCGCTTGAAGAAGAAGGCGCCGGTGGCGGTGCGCGTGAATCCGAACGTGGACGCCGGCACGCACGCGAAGATCACCACCGGCACCTACGAGAACAAGTTCGGCATCGCGTTCGAGCAGGAGGAAGGCGGTTACGCCCGCGCGAGCAAGCTGAAGAATCTCCGGCTGCGCGGCCTCCA
>JBDHQG010000566.1:0-3418 GCA_039806925.1 Limisphaerales bacterium | reverse complement strand
ATCTACGGAGTCATCTCCATCTGCCTGTTCTTCGCCGTCTTCACCGGGGCCCTCGTCTGGTCGTTGCTTCTGAAGAAGTCCGACCTTGATTCCCGCAGCGCCCTGCCGCTCGAAGACGGAGTGCGGCCGTCCCCGGCCGCAGAAACGTCCGGCTTACGGAAGGAACTTGGAAGTGCCCGTTCACCAAAAGTCCCCACCGCTTCTGCACCCGGGACGGTCGCACTCCGAACCATTGCCTAGTTAAACCCGTTTGATCTCCCGCCATGAATAATCAACCGAACGAACCCAAGCTGCTCTCGCACGAAGCGGACGGCATCCGAGAACTCGACAACAACCTGCCGCGCTGGTGGGTCTGGATGTTCTATCTCTGCATCCTCTACGCCGTCGGTTACATGGTTTACTACCATGTGCTGAAGATGGGCGATCTCCAGGCGGCGGAGTATGCGAAGGAGCACGCCGCCGGCGAGAAGATCAAGACCGAGGCCATCGCGAAGTTCGAGTCCGGCCTCGCGACGCTGGCGCCTTCCAAGGATCAGACGATTCTCTCGCAGGGCCAGGCCACCTACACGACGCTCTGCGCGCCGTGCCATCGCCCGGACGGCGGCGGCCTCGTGGGCCCGAACCTCTGCGACGATTACTGGATCCACGGCTCGAACTACGTGGACAGCCTCAAGACCATCATCAACGGCGTGCCCGAAAAGGGCATGTTGACGTGGCGCGGCGTGCTCAAGCCGACCGAGATTCAGGCCGTCGCGAGCTACATCCACACCTTCCGCGGCACCACGCCGCCGAATCCCAAGCCGCGCGAAGACCAGGCGCAGCCCGACAAGCCGAACGTCTTCGAGTAATGACCGCCTCCCATCACCGGCACCGCGATGTCATTCACCGCCGAACAACCCGTCGAAATCCCGCGCCCCATGCAGCACACGGATGATTTCCACCGTTGTCTGTCTGACCCGGTAAAAGATGACGTAGTTTGGATACGTTCGAACACCAATGGAACGAAGGCCCTGGAGCCGCGGCTTGCTGAAGGTTCTGGCACGGCCGATTTCAGGATGCCGGGTCAGCATTTCAAACGTGTCGAACGCCGAGTTCAGAACACGATCCGCCGCGTCTGGATTGTCGGCGACGATATGGGAATGGATCGCATCAAGGTCATCCCGCGCCGCGGGCGAGAGAATCAGCCGGCTCATGCCGTGCGACGCGTCCTGGCCTTGAGTTCGCGGAGAGCGGCTTCACCCGTGATGCCTTCGCCGGCATCGAGTTGTTGGACACCCTCTTCGAGTTTCGATTCCAGCTCGGCGGGGCTGCTGACGTGGAATCGTCCCGGCGGAGCCGCCAGAGTCAGCCGCGCGACGAGTTTCTGCCCGTCGGTAATGAGAATCTCGCCTTCCGCCGGCAGGCTCTTCACCAGTTCACCGAGCCGCAACTTGGCTTCGTCCAGCGTGACGGTTGACATGCTCGAAAAGTGTCACAGTTTGCCCTTGGCGACAAGACATCTGTCTTCGCATGTTGGTCGCGTTTCGCATGACTGAGCCATCTCAAACACCTCCGCAGGACACTCACGGAATCGCCCAGGACGTCAACTGGGAGGATTACCGCGACCACATCGCCACGGCGGACAAGGACGGCCACCGGCGCTGGCTTTACCCCAAGAAGGTGAACGGCAAATGGTACCGCTGGCGGACGTGGTTCAGCTGGCTCCTGATCGCGATCATGTTCGCCGGGCCGTGGATTCGCATCAACGGCAACCCGCTGCTCCTGATCAACATCCTCGAGCGGCGCTTCTCCATCCTCGGGCAAATCTTCTGGCCACAGGACACCGTCATCTTCGCCGTCGCGATGCTCGTCTTCATCACCAGCATCATCATCTTCACCGCGGCGTTCGGCCGGCTCTGGTGCGGCTGGGCCTGCCCGCAGACGGTGATGATGGAAATGGTCTTCCGGAAGATCGAGTACCTCATCGAGGGCGACGCCGCCGAGCAGCGCGCGCTGGACGCCGCGCCGTGGACCGCGAAGAAGTTTCTCAAGAAGTTTTCCAAGCAGCTCATCTTCCTCGCCCTCTCGTTCATCGTGGGCAACACGCTCTTCGCCTACATCGTCGGCAGCGAGAAGCTCCTCGCCATCCAGATGGACGACCCGCGCAACCACGTCGTCGGCCTCACATTCATGTGCCTGTTCACGCTGCTGTTCTACGGCATCTTCGCCCGCTTCCGCGAGCAGGCCTGCACGTTCATCTGCCCCTACGGCCGCCTGCAATCGACGATGCTTGACGAGAACACGATGGTGGTGGCCTACGACTACAAGCGCGGCGAGAAACGCGGCCCGCTGCATCGCGGCCAGCCCTTCGAGCAGCGCAGGGCACAGGGAAACGGCGATTGCGTCGCGTGCCGCCAGTGTGTCGTCGTGTGCCCGACCGGCATCGACATCCGCAACGGCACGCAGATGGAATGCGTGAACTGCACCGCGTGCATCGACGCGTGCGACAACATCATGGACAAGGTCGGGCGCCCGCGCGGCCTCATCCGCTTCGCGTCGCTCAACAACATCGAGCGCGGCGAGAAGCAGCACTTCACCCGGCGGATGCAGCTCTACGCCGCGGTGCTTGCGGCGCTCGTGTCGCTCTTCCTCTTCCTCGTGTTCACGCGTGCCGCCGTCGAAACAACGTTCCTCCGCGCTCCCGGGGCGCTCTTCCAGCAGACCGCCGAGGGCCGCATCGACAACATCTACACCGTGAAGGTCATCAACAAGACCTCGAAGGATCTGCCCGTCGAGTTCAAGATCGAGAACCTCGCCGGCAACCTCCGCGTCATGAGCCCCGGCCCGTTCATCGTGCCGAAGGAGCAGCTCGCGCAAACCTCGATCATCATCGACCTCGATCCCAAGCAGCTCACCGGCGCCGCCACGAAGCTGCAAATCGGCATCTACTCCGGCGGCAAACGCCTGGAGACGGTGAAGACCGCGTTCGTCGGACCGCGTTGAATTTATGAACCTCGCCGCCATTCGCTCAAATCCCTGGCCCTACGCCATCGCCGGCTGGATGCTCCTTTTCGGCACCGCCATGGCCGCGTGGGTGGTCGTCGCCGTGCGCAACGATCCCGAGCTCGTCCGCCCGGATTACTACGAGCAGGAGATCGCCTACCAGAAACAGATCGACCGCCTCCACCGCACCGCCGCCGTGCGCGGCGAAGTGTCCGTCGCCTACGACCTCGCGAAGGCGCAGGTCGCCCTGCGGATTCCCGCCGCCGCTCTCGCGGACAAGCCGGCCGGCACGATTCACTTCTACCGCCCGTCGAATGCGAAGCTGGATTTCGACCTCCCGCTCGCCGTCGATGCCGCAGGCACCCAGAACATCCCGACCGCCGGGCTGCAAGGCGGCTTCTGGAAAGTGCGCGTCTCGTGGACCAGTGGCGGACAG
>JBDHQG010000565.1:0-3424 GCA_039806925.1 Limisphaerales bacterium | reverse complement strand
GACGGTGATTGGCCTGGATGGGTTCACGGCGGCGGACGACCTCGGCTTGACGGCGGACACGGATGACACGGCGACGGCGGGACAAATTCTTGGCGGCACGTTGACGACGGTCCCGCCCATCACGCTCCAGCTCCCGAAGGGTCCGTATGTGCGCGTGGAAGGCAGGGACATCCGCCTGACCATCGCGGGCCAGACGTTGAGCGGTAATTTCTCCTTCGAGCAGGTGCAGAAGGCGCCCGGACAGAAGGTCATCAAGATCGCCGTGGCGGAAGCGGAACTGCACCTCGGCGATGGCACGACGGATTTCGTGGTGGTGAGCGAAGGCACGGGAAGCTTCCTCGTGACGCCCGCGGGCCTGGCGGGTGAGCTGTCCGCTGAACTCGAAGTGAACCTGCCGGGCATCGACGTGGACGGCAAAGTCACGGTCGCGATCAACAACACGAACGCGCGCGTGGCGGAGACGTTCACGATTGGCAGCGGGCCGGATGCGATTGAGATCAACCTCAATCTGCCGGCCGGTCCGTATGTGCGCGTTGAAGTCGCGGGACGCAGCGTGGGCCAACCGGCGACGTTGACGGTCCTGGGCCAGACGCTGACGGGCAACTTCGCGTTCGAGCAGGTCACCAATGCCGCCGGTCAGCGCGTGGTGCGCATCGGCGTGTCGCAAGTCGGCCTGCGCATCGGCGATGGCTCGACGGATTTCGTGGTGTTGAGCGACGGCAATGGCGCGTTCGTGCTGACGCCAGCGGGCATGGCGGGCCGGATCGAGGCGACGGTTTCGATTCCGCTCATCGGCTTCTCCGGCACGCTGGGCCTGGCCATCAACAACACGACGGCGCGGGTCAATGAGCGCATTCTCGTCAACGGTGAAACCCTGGTGGTGGATCTGCCCGCGGGTCCGTATCTCCGCGTCGAGGGCACGAACATCAGTCTCTCCATCGCCGGCCAGAGCCTGAGCGGCGACTTCTCGTTTGAACGTTCCACCAGCACGCCGACGACGGGCCCGCCTCGCACGGTCGTGCGCGTGGCCGCGGCCAATGTCTCGCTGCGGCTCGGCAATGGCACCACGGACTTCGTGCGGGTGAGCGACGGGCGTGGCGCGTTGGTAATTACCCCGGCCGGGCTGGCGGGCACGATTTCGGCGACGGTGGAGTTGAATGTCCCGGGCGTGACCTTCTCGGGCCGTTTCGGCATCGACATCAACAACACCAACGCGCTGGTGAAGGAAGTGTTCACGGTGGGCGGCGTTGAACTGACCACGGCGCTGTCCGCGTTGCACGGCGGCAATGGCGTGGATGTCGGATCGACGGGCGCGGAATTCCGCATCACCCGCCGCGACGGGGTGACGCTGGATGTGGACCTCGACGGCGTGACGACCGTTTCGGGCGTGCTTGTCCGCATCAACAGCGCGGTCGGCAATCAGGATGGCAAGCTGGTTGCCACTTTGGAGGGCACGCGCCTGAAGCTGGTGGATTCCTCGACCAAGGTCGGCGCGAATGTTCTCACCGTCACTGCGCTGAATGACGCGACGGCGGCGGAGGAACTCGGCCTGACCGTGACGGCTTCGAGCGCGGGCGGCGCGGATACCTTGAATGGCGCGGCGTTGAACAGCATCACGCTCGACCTGCAAGCAGGGCCGTATCTGAAAGTCTCCGGCACCGGCGTGACGCTGGAGTTGCTCGGCCAGCGCATTCGCGGTGACTTTGCCTTTGAGAAGATCACCAGCCGCAATCCGCTGACGAACGTCACCTCCCAGGTCATCCGCGTGGCGGCGCGCAACGTGGAGATCAGCCTCGGCGATGGCACGACGGAGTTCGTCTCGGTGACGAACGGCAGCGGCTCGCTCATCATCACCAGCGCCGGGTTGGCCGGTGAATTCGGCGCGACGGTGGAAGTGAAGAACATCCCGGATGTGTCGTTCAGCGGCACGTTCAAGGTTCAAATCAACAACACCAACGCCGCCGTCAATGCGACGTTTGCCGGAATCAATCCGGGCGACCAGCCGACCGTGCTGAACCTGCCGCGCGGTCCCTACCTGAGCATCGCCGGCACCGACGTGACGCTGGAAATTGCCGGGGTCGGACTGCGGGGCAACTTCGTTTTCGAGCGGATCACGACGCAGAGCGGCCAGCGCGTCATTCGCGTGGCGGCGACGCAGGTCGGCTTCTCGCTGCGCAGCGGCAGCGATGAGTTGGTGAAGATCACCGGCGCGTCGGGTTCGTTGCTCGTCACCCAGCAGGGCATCGCGGCCTCGCTGAAGTTCCGCATCGCGCCGGACACGTTCCAGATTCAGGACTTCACGATGCCGCTGAGCCTCGACCTCGGCATCGAGATCAACAACACGCGCGCGGCGGTGGATCAGACGTTCACCGTGGGCGGCGAGACGATTCGCATGAAGCTGCCGGCCGGGCCGTTCGTGCGGGTCACGGCCTACAACGTCTCGGTGAACATTTCCAACGGCGTGACGCTGCGCGGTGATTTCCTCTTTGAACAACTGACGCGCCAGCCGGGCAACCAGCGCATCATCCGGATCGCGGTGGCGAACCTGGAAATCAGCGGCGTGCCGGGTGACGGTCGCGTGATTGAAGACGGGCAGGGCGCGCTGGTGATTAAGAAGGTCGGCGCGCGCACGGGCATCGCCGGCATCATCTCCGGCAAGTTCAAGGTCGGCGCGGGTGGCGTGACGATTAGCGCGACGGCGGGCTTCCGCATCAACACGACCCGCGCGGCGGTGGATGAGCGCATCGACGTGAACGGCACGAGCATCGCGATTCTCTTCACGCAGGCGGAATCGCAGGCTGGGAACGTGTTTGGGTTCTTCGTCACCGACCTCAAGATCAACATCGCGGACTTCGTGACCATCGAAGGCAACGTGAGCTTCGACAACTCGGACCACGGCGTGCCGGGCGCCACCGGCGGATTTGTGGGCGAGGGTTTGAACATTTTCCTCGGCCAGGGACCGGTGACGCTGGAAAACGGCGACCCGAATCCGAATGCCATCGGCGTGATGTTGAGCGATGCGAGCATCGCGCTGCTCAAGTTCGGCACGGGCCAGTATGCGATTGAAGCCGAGGGCACGGTGCGGCTGATTGGCCTCGACGGCTTGAACGTCAGCGGCACGGCGAAGATTCGCATCAATGCTTCGGGTCGCAACATTCCGACGGTGACCTTTGCGATTCCCGGAACCAGTCCGGCGCGTTCGGTCACGCTGAACTCGATGACGGACGGCTTCCTCGAATACGCCGGCACGCTGTTGTTCAGCGTCACGGACGTGCTCGAAATCAGCGGCGCGGTGCAGTTCACCAAGAAGCCGAACGGCACGATTCAGGTCGGCATCTCCGGCGCGAGCGTGAAGGTGTGGGTGCCGGATCAGACCGAGCCTGCATTCACCATCGGGGCGACCGCGTTCTTCACCATCGGCGGC
>JBDHQG010000564.1:0-3427 GCA_039806925.1 Limisphaerales bacterium | reverse complement strand
GTCCGCCGCCGGACCGCCACAAGAACTCGCGACGACTTTGCGGCGCGCGATGGAAGATTCGATGGAATGGACTTGAGTTCATGTTCAACCGTCGGATTTGTTCCGCTCTTCAAGCAACGCCTGCAACTCGGCGATGGCTTCCAGATCCTTTGGTCGCCCCGCCGCCCGCTTCAGTTGAATCAAACTCTCCAGCCGCACGCGCCGGCATTGAACACCGAACGCTCTGATTTCATCCGACACGGGCAGCAAGTCGCGGTAACCGCCACCTCCCGCCACTTCACCGAGCAGGTCCAGCGGCCCGAAGTCGGTCGAGAGTGTGAAGTTCAGTCCATTCCGCAATGTTCGTTCATCGAACACGAAGGGCAGACCGGGCGGTGCGCCTCGCAGATAAGGGTGGTGCGGAGCCAGGGCCTCCGCGATCCGCCGGAGATTTTCACGATCTCTTGCGTAAACCAAGTCGAGATCAACCGTAGCTCGTGCTGAACCGTGCAACCACGCGGCGACGCCTCCAATGAGCACGAAATCCACACGCCCCTCAGTGAGAATCTTCAAGGCCCGGCCAAAGTCTGTAATCGCCTCGCTCATCCTCGAGATCTCCGGAAATCCATCTCTGCCCGCCTCAACTCGACCAGCCCGCGCATGAACGAAACCAGTTTCTCGGAACGTTCCTGGGGCGTCAGCTTGAGGTTTTCACGCAACAGAGTGCGATCCACATCCTGCTTGTAAGCTTCGAGCACTGGATCGAACACATCGGCAGGTGCCAGAACGGGCTCGCCGTAGTCCACAGCTCGATCGTTCAACACATCCGGCGCTGGTTTCGCAGGGTCCACGGTGAAAGTTTAGTCCACAAAGCTGAACTCGTTCAAGTTGAGGATCAGCCGGCAGTAATTCGTCAGGCCGTGTTCGCGGGCGTAATCGACCAGCACCTTCTCGTCTCCACGGGCCGGAGCGCGGCCCAAGGCTTCCAAGTGACCTCGGCGCACTTTGTCGGTCAGGCCGCCACCGCCCGCCCCGAGCTTCGCCGCGAAATGTTTCGACATCGTGAGCATCAGCGAGTTGTTCAACAGTGACAGCGCTTGCAGCGGCGAGAGACTTTCGTTGCGCTTGCCGACCTGCATCGACGGATCGGCGCAGTCCAACACGGTCATGAACGGCTGCTGCTGCGAGCGCACGATGAAGCGGTAGATCGAGCGCCGATGCGACTTCGGATCTTCCGGATCATGCAGGTGATACTGGTAGTGCGGCGAATGTTCGGGGCGCTCCATCACGAAATCCTTGAAGCTCGGTCCGCCCATCGTCGTGTCCAATTTACCGGAAACCATGAGCACCGCGTCCCGCACCGCTTCCGCTTCGAGCTTCCGTCGGTTCTGCCGCCAGAGGAACTGGTTATCGGAGTCGCTCTGCATCGCTGACTCCTGACTCCCGACCCCTGACACTTGTCTGTAGGTCTCACTCGTCACGATGAGTTGGTGCAGCTTCTTCAGCGACTGCCCGCCATCGCGGAATGTCACCGCCAGCCAGTCGAGCAGTTCGGGATGCGTCGGCAGCGAGCCCATCCGACCAAAATCATTCGGCGTGTCCACCAGGCCGCGGCCGAAATGATATTGCCACACGCGATTGACGATGGACCGCCACGTCAACGGATTGTCAGTGCGCGTCAGCCACCGCGCGAGCGCTGCGCGGCGCTCGCCTTCCGCGTGATTCGCCGGCAGCTCGAAGCGCGATGGCAATCCCGGCAGGCAGTTCAACGTTCCCGGTCCCACTTCCTTGCCCGGCTTGAGCACGTTGCCACGATTAAGCACATGGATGGGACGCGGCTTGCCACCCTTCGCGCCCGTCCCCACAAACGATCCCGACCCGGTATGCACCGCCGCCACAAACGCGGTGCTCTGCGCCGGCAACTTCTCAATCTCAGCCTTCGTCGTCACAAGATCGCGATCCAGTTGCGCGAGCTCCGACTTCTCAGTGTCCGGCGTCGCGTTCGCCAACATCGCGTCGCGTTCCTTGCGCAGGGCAATCAGCTCGCCACTGTCCACCACGCTCGCGCCCGGCTGCCAGCCGTCGGTCAGATTCACCTTCTGCCAGCGCGCAGGCGCTTCGATGGAATCGAGCGCCGAAACCGTCGCGCCAATCGCCACGTTATTGCCGTCGGCGGTAATCGCGTTCAGCTCGGCGAGCGCGAAGATGTAATCGTTCTGCCGCGTCGCCAGCTTCGTAGCCGTCACGCGGATGAACCGCGCCTTGCGCCCGCCGGCATCGACGCTGAACGCCCTGAGCTTCGGGTTCGCGACGTCTTCCCTTGTGTAATCACCGACGAGCGCGACGCCCTCTTTGAAGCCGGCATCGTCCGACGCTTCGACTTTGAACCGCACCGGAAAGCCAAAGCCTTCACCGATGCCCGCGAAGTCATCTTTGCACGGATGCAGCACCACGCTGCCCAACGCTACGCTCCGGCCCAAGTCCACCTGCACCCACTTCTCGGTGCTCTGCTCCTTCTCGATGTTGCTGTGGTAACCGTAGGCGTCGCCTTTTTTGGCCACCTTCGCGAGCCCGGCGATCTTCTTGTCGAGATCCGCGAGCGGCTGGCCGGCACGGGCGAGAATCGCCGCGTCCAACTCCTTCTTCCGCGTCGCGAACTTTGACTGGCGCTCCGTCAATTCGCGGCGCTGCTGCGCCACGGCCGGATCGACATCATACTTCTTGTCCGCGCGATCCACTGCGGCGAAGACGGCTTGCAGGCTGTAGTAATCCTCCTGCGAGATCGGATCGAACTTGTGATTGTGACACTGCGCGCACTGCACCGTCAGGCTGTTAAAGGTCTGGATGGTGTTCGCCACCATGTCGTCGCGGTCGAGATGCCGCGCCACCTTGCCGTCGATCTTCGTCTCGGGAACTTCCGCGTGCCCGATCAAATCCCACGGGCCCGCCGAGATGAACCCGAGCGCTTCAAAGCCATCGCGCGTGCCGGGGAACAACACGTCGCCCGCGACCTGCTCCTGCACGAAACGCGCGTAGGGTTTGTCCTCGTTGAAGCTGCGGATGACGTAATCGCGATACGGCCACGCGTTCGGACGCGGCTGGTCCTTGTCGTAACCGTGCGTCTCGCCGTAATGCACGACATCCAGCCAGTGCCGCGCCCAGCGTTCGCCGTAGTGCGGCGACGCGAGCAAACGATCCACGAGCTTGTCGTAGGCGTTCGCATCCTTGTCCGCGATGAACGCGGTGATTTCCTCCGGCTTCGGCGGCAGGCCGATGAGATCGAAATAGAGCCGGCGAATCAGCGTGCGCCGATCCGCTGGCGGCGAGGGACGCGGCCCCTTCTCGTCCAGCTTCGCGCGCACGAAGGCGTCGATGGGGTTGGAGCCGGACGATCTGGAATTTGAGATCGGAGATTTGAGATTGGAAGGCACCGCCGTCTTCTCAAGCG
>JBDHQG010000026.1:0-14929 GCA_039806925.1 Limisphaerales bacterium | reverse complement strand
GAGGTCGTGGAGCAGCGTCACGATGGCGGCTTCGGTCGCGGCATCGACGCCGGCGAACGGTTCGTCCATGAAGTAGAGGTCGCTCTCCTGCGCGAGCGCGCGCGCCAGGAAGACGCGCTGTTGCTGGCCGCCGCTGAGGTTGGAGATCTGCCGGTTCGCGTAGGGCAGCATCTTCACCTTGTCGAGGCATTCGCGGGCGATGTCGCGGTCCTGCTTCGTCGGGCGCTTGATGAGACCGAGCCGTCCGTAGCGGCCCATGAGCACGACATCCATGACGCTCACGGGGAAATCCCAGTCCACCGACTCACGCTGCGGCACGTAGCCGATGCGGGTGAGGTTGTGTTTGATCGGCTGGCCGAAGGCTTTCACCCAGCCGCTGTTGAGCGGGAGCAGGCCCATCGCGGCCTTGATGAGCGTGGATTTGCCGGCGCCGTTCGGCCCGATGATGCCGATGAGTTTGCCGCGCGGCACGACGAGATCGATGCCCCAAAGCACCGGCTTGTTGTGATACGAGACGGTGAGGTCGTGAATCTCCAGCGACGCGGGCTCGCGGGATTCTGACTCGAGAGGGGATTTCGATTCGACGGTGTTCATGCTCGGTTCAGAAAGTGACGCGAGTCCGTAGTCCGACAACGAGCGCGTCGTCCAGCGCCCTGCTGCCGCCCGGGTGGCGAAGCCATTGCACGTCGGGCTGAAGGCCGAGCCACGGTGTCACGTTGATTTGATAGGTGAGCTCGATGGCGAGTTCGTAATCGAAAAGAATGTTCGCTCCGGCGGTTCGTTCCGCGCGGCGGATGTCGTCGCTGAGGTTCACGTAGGCGAAGCCGAGCGCAAGCGCATCGTCGTCGCGGCCCGGGAAGAGCCCGCGATAGTGCAGCCCGGTGTCGATGGTGAACTCGAATGTGCTCCGGTCCTCGGGACTGCAGCCGCCGCGAAAAAACAGGCCGAGACCTTGTTCATCGTCGGTATCTTTTTCGCGCCAGAGCATCTGGTCAGCGGCAATGTAGAAGCCGTGGTTGCCGGAGTGCGAACGAGAGTCGTCGCGCAAGTCCGTGAAATCCGCCGTGTGCAACCACGCGCCGAGCTTATAGGTGCCGGGCAGGCCGCTGGCGTTCGTGCCCTGATTGATTCGCCAGCCGGTTTCCGCGATGACGAACGCGCCTTGATCGGAGCTCAAATGCCAGCGAACTCCATGTCGATTGACGCACGGGTTGCCAGCAGCGCTGTCGAACGAATCGCCGTCGAAGATTCCAGCCTGGACATAGCCGTGTTCACTGATGCCAGCGCGAAGTCGCACGCCGAGCGCGGCGCGATTGAAGGCCGGACCGGTGTTGAGCGTGTTTCCCGAGATGAACGCCGGCCAGCCGAACGAGCTGTTGATGAGCACGCTCCCGTAGTCGGAGGCGGCGAACTCAGCGTCGGCGGCGAGTTGTCCTGCGCGCACGGAGAAACGGTCGTCCCAGAGCCGTTGCTCGAACCAGAGTTCGAACAGCCCCGGGCTGTCGTAGGCGTCGATGTTGCTGAGTGTTTGCAGATCGCCAACGAGCCGGCCCGACGGGCTCCGCCCGTGCGAATAGAGAAGGCTGCCGCGGAAGAACGCACCCGGCCATGTGCCCGCGAGCTTTTCAAAATCAACCTCCAATGCGATCTCGCCAAGGCCTTCGTAGATCGCGCCGCGTTCGATTCCGCCGGAGACATTGCCAAGCGCCTCACCGATGTACCCCGCCTGAAAATGCACGCCGTGCGACACGGCCCAACTCCGCCATCCCCCCAGTTCCCCGAGCAGATGCTCGCGCTCCGAGCCGGTCTCGACCAGCGCGTCACGGGAACCAGTTTGCAGATCATCTGCAGCAGGCGCCTCGGCTGCCTTGGTCGGAATCGTGACTCCGAGGGCGGTGAGGGCCGTGAACAGACGGGTGGGCAGAATCATTTCAACGCTTCCACGATGGTGTTCAGGTTGTGTTTGATCATGCCCTCGTAGGTGCCGAGATCGTAGCCGTTCTCGATCTGGCCCGGCGTGCCCATCGCGTCGCTGAACAATTCGCCGCCGACTTTCACGCCGGCGTCCTGGCTGATGCGCTTGATCGCCGCCGGCGACACGCTGGACTCCACGAACAACGCCTTCACCTTCTGCTGCTTCACGAAGTCCACGAGCTTGGTCATCGACGCGAGGCTGGCTTCCTCCACCGTCGAGATGCCCTGCAAGCCCACGACCTTGAAGCCATACGCGCGGCCGAAGTAATTGAACGCGTCGTGGCTGGTGATGAGCACACGCTTCTGCACCGGCAGTTCCGCGGCTTTCTTCAACGCCCATTGGTGCAATTCCTTCATGGACGCTTGCAAGGCCGCGCCGCGTTTCTCGAAGTAAGCCCTGCCCGCGGGATCGAACTCGCCAAGCCCTTTCACCACGGTCTCGACGCTCTTTGCCCAAAGCGTGACATCAAACCACACATGCGGATCGTAGTGTCCGCCGAAGGATTCCGGTTCGAGCAGTTCCTTCTCAGGAATGCTTTCCGTCACCGGATAAACATGCTTCTTCACCCGCGCCATCTTCGCGAAGACATCCTGAAGTTTCCCCTCGAGCAGCAGTCCGCTGTAGAAGATGACCTCCGCGCGCTGAAGCTTCGTGATGTCGCTCGCGGACGCCTTGTAAAGATGCGGGTCCACGCCCGCGCCCATCAATCCGCTGACCTCCACGCGCTCGCCACCCACGCTCTTCACGAGGTCGGTGACCATCGAGGTGGTGGTGGTGACTTTGATGACAGGCGCGGCGGCGGCGAAAACCGGGAGCCAGCCCGACAGCAGCACGAACAAGACGAGCCGATTCCCGGCGCACGCGAGCAGCTTCCAGTTCATGGCCGGTAACATGCAGAGGTGAAGTCTTCGGTGCAAGGAATAAAATTAGTCACATCTAACTTTATTCCATAAGTCGTTCTCCAGGCCGGAACTATGCAATTGGATTGGGGAGCGCGCCCGCCCCGGGCACAGCGGGCCGCGCCCTCGCAGCCCGCATCGAACGCGCGGTGAGCAAGTGATTTGGTGCGTGGCGGAGCGTTCGGAGTTCGGCGCGAGGGCGCGCCGAACCACAGCCGGGGCGGCTGTGCTCCCTCTCGTTCAACACAGACCGAAACAAATGTCGCGTCGGATCGGGCGCCGCGTCATCCTTGCGGGCGATGCGACCTGTTGACATTCAGACCATCGGCGACGAGCTGGCCATCCAGTGGGACGATGGCCACGAGAGCTTCGTGAAGCTGGAGAAGCTGCGGCGTCATTGCCCCTGCGCCGGGTGCAAGGGCGAGATGGACATCATGGGCAACCTCTATAAGAACCCGGACAAGC
Organism: Limisphaerales bacterium; assembly: GCA_039806925.1. Classification (GTDB taxonomy): domain Bacteria; phylum Verrucomicrobiota; class Verrucomicrobiia; order Limisphaerales; family JADJPG01; genus JADJPG01. The sequence goes on along the minus strand of JBDHQG010000026.1, from coordinate 11,590 downwards.
CGCTCACGCCGGATGCGTTCCGGCTGACGCGCCTCGCGATGGTGGGCGGCTATGCCGTCCAACCGCTCTGGGCGGACGGCCACGGCACGGGATTGTTCGCGTTCGATTACCTGCGGCAGGTGGCGGACTCCGTGGAAGGCTGATCGTCTTGAACGACTCTTGCCGGTTCAGCAGGAGCAGGAGAAAGCCAGACCACGAACCCGTAGCCGCCGAGGTGACGAGGCGGATTGATGCTCCTACGCCTTGCCGCCGTAGCTCACGTAGTCGTCCACGTCGAGCAGGTCGAACCACGTCGCGATGTCCTCGCGGTGCGGCGCGGCGGTTGCGTGGAGCTTGTTGAAGAATTCGCGCGTCTCCGGATCGGTCGGCACGCGCTGATCCTGAAACGCGGACCATGCCGCGATTTCGATGTCCGTGTGCTTGTTCCGGCGGCTCTCCAAAATCCACATGAGAATTTCACCATCGCCTTTGCCGGTGGCGATTTGTTGCTTCAATGACTCGGGATCAAGCCCCAGAAAGTCCAGCAGCCGCATGTCCATCGGGCAGGCGTAATGATATTCGCCGTTCTTGCCGGCAAGCTCGGCTCGGCCCTTGTCGAGCATGCGTGGAAGGGTGGCGTAACCGCCGAGACGGATGCGGGGACTGCGGGGAGCGTGCTTGGTGAGGTCAGGATTCGCGTTGGGCATAATGTTGTTTTCTTTCCGCCAACCGGTAGCGGATGAATCCCAAAACGCAAGTGACCCTGAAAACTACATCTGCTCCAGCACTTCGATGCCGAGCGCTCCGAGGCCCTGCTTCAACACGCGGCCGGTGAGTTCGCAAAGGAGCAAACGCGTGGCGCGTTCGGCGCCCTCGGCCTTCAGCACGGGACACGCTTCGTAGAAACTCGCGAAATAACCGGCGAGTTCGTAGAGGTAATTGCAGAGGAAGTTCGGCCGGCATTCGTCGCCGACGGCTTCGAGCGCGAGACCGAAGTTCAATAAGTGACGTGCGAGCGAAAGCTCCTCTGGGGCGCTCAGGCGAATCTCCGCGTTCCCCGTTCCGCGTTCCGCGCTCTCGGCGGCCTTTCGGAAAATGCTCCGGATGCGCGCGTAGGCGTATTGCAGGTACGGCGCGGTATTGCCGTTCAGCGCGAGCATCTTGTCCCACGAGAAGACGTAGTCACTCTGGCGATTCGGCAGCAGGTCGGCGTATTTCACCGCGCCGATGCCGACGACGCGTGCGATCTCGCGCTTCTGCGCGTCGGGCAGTTCGGGATTCTTGTCCGTGACAACTTTCAGCGCACGCTCGACGGCTTCATCGAGCAAATCGCCGAGCTTCACTGTGTCGCCGCTGCGCGTTTTGAACGGCTTGCCGTCGTCGCCGAGAATTTTTCCGAAACCGATGTGCCGCAGCGTCACGCGCTTCGCGGCGTCGGGCTGCCAGCGGGCGAACGTGAGAAAGAGCTTTCGGAAGTGCGGTGCCTGACGGTCATCGACGACGTAGATGATTTCGTTCGGCGACCACGTCTTCAACCGATGCTCGATGGTCGCGAGGTCGGTCGTCATGTAATTGAATCCGCCGTCGCTCTTGCGCACGAGCGCCGGGTCCGGCACCCATTCGCCATCGCGATTCACGAGGAATGGATCTTCCTTGGGCGGCATCGAGCCGTCGCTGAACACGCCGACCGCGCCTTCGCTCTCCTTCGCGATGCCGCGCTGGAGCAGATCGTTCACGACGTTGCCGAGCCACGGATTGTAGTAACTCTCGCCGAGCGTGTGATCGAACTTCACGCCGAGCCGGCCGTAGATCGTGTCGAACTGCACTTGCGACAGGCGGATCATCTCCTGCCAGATGGCGAGATTCTCGGGGTCGCCAGCTTGGAGTTTAGCGACTTCCTCCCTGGCTTTGGCATCGGCCTTGTCATCAGGGATCATGTCAGTATCAGCCAGATCCTCGGGTTCATTTGGAATCCCGATTCTTCCGATCTGGTAAAGGTGTCCCATTGTTCCAATGGGATTTTCATCCAATTGCCTCTGTAGGTCTTTCAGGTGCCCACGTTGAACGATATTTTTCCACACCACTATGATGTAGCCGAACTGCGTTCCCCAGTCGCCGATGTGATTGTCGGTAACGACATGATGTCCGAGCAGCCGCAGCACGCGCTGGAGCGCATCGCCGATGCCGGTGGAACGGATGTGGCCGACGTGCATCGGCTTCGCGACGTTGGGCGAGCTGAAATCGATGACGATGGTGCGAGGGGCGGCGGCCTTGGCGAAGAAGAGATGCTCGCCGCGGAACGCCGCTTGCAGCGTCTGCGCGATGGCGTCGGTCTTGAGGCGGAAATTCAGGAAGCCGGCGCCGGCGATCTCGACTTTCTCACACCATGGGCTGACGTCGAGTTTGGCCACGACATCGGTGGCGAGCTGGCGCGGGTTCATCTTGCGCGCCTTGGCGACGGACATCAGCGCGTTCGTCTGGTAATCGCCGAACTTCGGATCGGGGCACGGGCGGACGAGAATCGACGCGGCGTCGGCGTCCGGCAGCACGGCGGTGACGGCGGCGCGGAGCTGTTTTTCGAGCAGCGTGTGAAGCATGGGGAATGACTAATGGCCAAGGACCAAGGACCAATCAATGACGAATTCGCGGCCGCGTGTGGAGAAGTCCTCTCTCATTGGACCTTGGGCATTGGTCATTCAGCGGCGGTGCCGCCACTTACTTCCCCGACTCGCGCTTGATGATGTCGTACATCGCCTTGGCGTCGGGGGCGGCTTCGAGTTCCTGCCGGAATTCTTTTTTGTGAAGCAGCTTGGCGATGCGGGCGAGGGTGTGGAGATGTTTCTGAAACTGGCCTTGGGGAACGAGGAAGAGAACGGAGAGGGTGACGGGCTGGTTGTCGAGCGAATCGAAGTTGATGCCCTTTTTCGACCGGCCCAGCGCGCCGACGACCTCGCCAATCAGGTCGGTGGAGGCGTGCGGAATGCCGATGCCGAAGCCGATCCCCGTGCTCATCGAGGTCTCGCGTTTCTTCACCACGGTGGTGATGGCCTCGCGGTGTTCGGCCTGGATCTTCCCGGAGGCGACGAGCTGGTTGATGAGCTCATCGATGGCTTCCCAGCGATTGGAAGCCTTCATTTCCGGCAAGATTTGTTCGGGGCTGAGAATGTCACCGAGATCCATACAACGAAAATTTTCGTGAAAGCATTTCGCCTGAAGGAAACCCCCATTGCAAGAGCGAAACCAGTAATCAGCCGAGGTTGAGTGTTTCCTGTGCGTCGCGGGTGCGCTCGCCGTCGAGCCTGCGGCGTGTGGTCTCGATGCGGGCCTTGATGAGTTCGAGATTTTGTTCGCCCTTGGCGGCGAGCTCCGCCTCCAGCTCCGCGATGCGCTGCTCGTAGGCGTGAAGCCGCTCCTCCAGCGGCGCGTGAACGTTCTCCAGGCGGCCGGCGAGCTCGGCGACTTCGCGCTCGGCGGTCTGTTGATCCGTCAGGAGGTCGCGGCGCTGCCACATCAATCGCTGCACGAACTCCTGCATCATCCAGCGCGCCATGTGCGGCAGCATCTTGGTGCGGAGCATGGCGGTCGCCTTCTGCGCGCGCGCCTCGGCGGCAAGCGCGCGCTGGCGCCATGCTTCCTCGGAGCGGCTGGAAACAACGAGCGCCGCGCCGCCGGCCGGACGTCGCGCCGCCCGCAGCGCGCGGCGGCGGGTGAAGAGGAACACTCCGAGACTGACGAGCGCGAGCGCCGCGGCGCCGAGGGCGCCGAGCAGCCGCCGGTTGGCGGAGAGGGTTTCCTCGGCGGCCTTCTGTGCCTGGCTGGCTTCGGCTTCCACGCGGGTGCGTTCGCGATCGGCATTGGCCTGAATCCGCCGCGCCGCGGTGCGGCTCTGCCATTCGTCCAGCGCGAGCTTGGTGCGTTCGGTGACGGTTTCGCCCTGCTTCACGATGACCTGCCCGGCCTCGTAACGATCCGCCGCGTTGATCGCCTCGGTGCGCCGGGCGCGGGCCTGGCGGGTGAGTTTCTCGTCGAACACGCAGTTCGGCTGGACGAAGGACGCCACGTAGCGCGCCTCCGGGCGTTCGGCCGCCGCGGCGCGCCCGGCGCTTTGCCGCAGCGCGGAGAGCGTGATCACTTCCGTCCTGGCGATGTTGCGACCGTCGCGCTCGACCGTGGCCGGAGTGGGGGCGGCGTCCGCGTTTGTGACGCTGATGAGCCGCAGGGTGTCGGCGTTCAGGCGCTCGTTGTCCGGCGGCGCGTCGGGTTGCACGAGGGTGCCGGCCCAGCCGCGGAGGCGCGCCAGCTGGCGGTTGAGGGCGATCTCGCCGTCGTCACCCAGCGCCCACAGCTCGGCGAGCTGGGCCGTCAGCGGGAAATCGGGGAGTTGCTGGTGAAACGTTTTCACGAACTCGGCATGGCGCGTTTGCTCGAGCTCGGCGTTGAGCAACGGCAGGGGATGACCGAACAGGTTTTCAAGCCCGGCGGTGAAACGGGCCCGGGCATTGGTGAACGCCGCCTTCAAGGCTTGCTCTGATTGCGCGGCGGCGAAGGGGAAGTGCCGGAAGATCGGATTGACCCGCTGCGCCTCGGCCTTGCGGAGCGTCTCCGTGCGGATCGGATCGAACACGACGAGCGGGACGGGGGTGACGATGTCGGCCTCGGCCTGATCGCCGACGCGGTATTCAAGGAGCGCGGGAGGTTCGGCTCCCAGCGCGGCGGTGACGAGCATGAGCCCGATGGTTCCGGCGTGCCATCGGTGCCGCGGTTTCCATGCTGAAACGTGAGTCTTGATCCGGGAGACGGTGAACGATGCCCGTCGGCGCAGGCAAGTCTGAATCCGGCCCGCCGCCGTTTGCAAGTGGGCGCGGGGCGCGGTGTTGACGCCGCTTCAACGTCGGCGTCGGAGCGCGAGCCGTCCCGGCTCGCAGCGCGTTGCCCGGGCGGCGATGCCGGTAAACTTCCACGATGTCGGTGCGCTTCACCTGCTGCGACCGGGGACCGGTCGCGGTCCGCGTGTTTGGGCCACACGCCTTCAAGATGCGCCGCCGCCGGTTTCCCTGAAGCGGGTGGCGCGGGAAAACCGCGGCGCGAGAGGACGTTGAACCCGTGCGCAAGCGCGGCGCATCATCCGCCACGAACGGAGAAACGGTTTCGCTGGATTTTGTGCGGGCCGGACTCCATTCTTTGGACATGAAATTCATTCTGACGACGCATAACGTGACGTTGACGAAGTCGATCGAGGACCATGTCCTGAGCCGGATCGACAAGCTGGAACATTTCGACCGCTGGGCGGTGGATGCGCGGGTGATCCTGGAACACGATCATACCAAGGCGCCGGAGCGGCAGTTCAAGTGCGCGCTGCGCCTCGGCGTCCGCGGGCCGGATCTTTACGCCGAGGATCATGACGGCGATCTTTACGCGGCCATCGACAAGGTGAGCAAGAAGATCGAGCAGCAGATCCGCAAGCGCCATAACAAGAACAAGGCCCGGAAACACACCGAGGCGGCCGCCATCAAGCGCCGCCGGCAGGATGCGAACCTCTGATCCCGCCGCCGGCCCGAACTGAAACTGCCTGTCATTCATCCGACGCCGTTTCCCTCCGGAAGCGGCGTCATCTTTTAGTCATAGACCGATGAGATTGCGTGCCCGAATCGTGGTGCCGGTGTCCCGCCCGCCGATTGACGACGGCCTGGTGTGCGTGGCCGGCGAGCGCATCGAATGGGTGGGGCCGCGAGCGGAGGCGCCGGCGGCCTTTCATGGAGACGCGGAGACGGACCTCGGTGACGTCATCCTGATGCCCGGCCTGGTCAATGCCCACTGCCATCTCGATTACACGGGAATGGCCGGCCAGATCGCCCCGCCCAAAAGTTTCACCGACTGGATCAAATCGATGGTTTCCCTGAAGGGAACTTGGAGCCTTGAGGAGTTCGAGGCGTCATGGCAAAGCGGCGCGGCGATGTTGTTGCGCACGGGCACGACCACGGTGGCGGACATCGAGGCGGTGCCGGAGCTGATTCCGGGAGCGTGGCAGAAGACGCCGCTGCGGATTCATTCCTTCCGCGAGCTGCTGAACGTGCGCAGCCGCGTGCCCGCGGGGGAGCTGGTGGAGCGCGCCGTGAACGACTGGCTCTCCGTTCCCACGGCGCAGAACCGCGTCGGCCTCTCGCCGCACGCGCCGTATTCCACCTCGACCGAACTGTTGGAGTTCGCCGCCCGCGCCGCGCATCGACGGAAGTGGCGGCTCACGACGCACATTGCCGAGAGCGAGCAGGAGTTCTAGATGTACATGTACCGCCAGGGCGCGATGTACGAGTGGCTGAAGGGCCAGCGCGACGTTTCCGAATGCGGCGCCGGATCGCCGGTCCAGCATCTCGAGCGCTGCGGTTACCTCGATGAAAACCTGCTGGCCGTCCATGTGAACTATCTCTGGCGCCATGACGCCGGCGTGCTGGGGCGAAACCTGGTGAGCGTCGTGCATTGTCCGCGCAGTCATGATTATTTCCAGCACCTGCGTTTCCCGCGCGAGGAACTGGAGAATGCCGGCGTGAACATTTGCCTCGGCACGGACAGCCTCGCGACCGTCCGCAAGGATCGTGATCTTCCGGCGGAGCTGAACCTGTTCACCGAGATGCAGATGTTCGCCGCAAAATCACCCGACGTCTCCCCGGAGCAGATCCTCCGCATGGCGACGGTGAATGGCGCGCGGGCGCTCGGCATGAAGGGATTGATTGGAGAATTATCAGAGGGCGCGCTGGCGGATTTGATTGCGATCCCCTTGCCGCAAGCCGCGAGCGATGTGTTTGAGACGATTGTGCATCATCGCGGCGATGTGGCCGTGTCGATGATCAATGGTCACTGGGGGATCACGCCGCGGGATGCTTGATCGAGAAACTTGATGAATTCCCGGGGCGACCCGCTAGGCTGACGCGACATTATGGACATCCAGATCGCAGTGCTGTGCGACGCGGCCACGGACAACAACGGGAAGTTGAACATCCTTGGCACGTTCGACACGATCTACACCTCGCAGCTTCCGGCCATTCATCCGCAGTGCTCCATTGCGATTCGGATGACCTTCAACAAGGTCGAGGAAGGCGAGCACAAGGTGAAGCTGAACTTCGTGGACGAGGACGGCAAATCGGTGATGCCGCCGATTGAGATCCCGGTCGAGGTCGCCGTGCCCGAGGAAACCATTTTCCTGTCGCGCAACTTCATCGTGAACATCCAGAAGCTGAAGTTCGACAAGGAAGGGCTCTACTCGATCGACATCGCCGTGGATGGCCGGCAGGAAGGCAGCATTCCATTGCTCGTCAAGATGCCGCCGCGCGAGGCCGGCGCCCAGCCCGGCGTTTAGAACCCCGCCCCCACCGCCGCGCGCCATGTCCTTTGCCCACCTCGCCAGCCGGGAAGATTCCGTCGCCCTGCTGCAACGCAGCCTGGACCGCGGGCGTCTCGGACACGCCTACCTCTTCCACGGCGGCGACCCCGGCGAGCTGGAAACCGTCGCGCGCACGCTGGCCAAGACGGTGAACTGCACGAACCCGCAACGCCGCAACGCCGCCGGCCTGCCGCTGGATTCCTGCGATCAATGCCTGAGCTGCCGCAAGATCGAGGGCGACAACCATCCCGACGTGATGTGGATCCGCCCCGAATCGAAGTCCCGCGTCATCACCATCGACCAGATGGTGCAGCGCAAGGATTCGCTCCGGCCGCTCCTGCCGGCGATGCACCTCAAGCCGACCGAGGCGCGCTACAAGGTCGGCGTGATCGTCTCGGCGGACCGGCTCAACGAGCCGGCGGCCAACGCGTTTCTCAAGACGCTGGAGGAGCCGCCGTCGGATTCCATCCTGGTCCTGCTCACCACGGAGCCGCAGCGGTTGCTCGACACGATCATTTCGCGCTGCCTGCGGTTAAATTTTGGCGGCGAACAGGCGGGCCGGCGAAACGAGGCGTTGAATGCCTGGCTCACGCAGTTCGCCGGGCTGGCCTCGGCGGAGCAGAAAAGTCTGCTGGGCCGCTACAATCTCCTGTCGCTCGTGCTCTCGAAGCTCGCGGAGATCAAGGAGGCAACAGCTGAAGCCATTGGAAAAAAATCCCCGCTGGAATCGCACGATGACATCGACGCGAAATTGAAGGAGAAGTGGGAGGACGAACTCACGGCGGCCGTCGAGGCGGAGTACCGCCGCGAACGCTCGGACCTGCTGGCGGCGCTGCAATGGTGGTTGCGCGATGTCTGGCTGCAGACGCTGAATCTCGGTGAAGAGATGGCGACGTATCCCGCGTTGGCGGGGGCATCCGGCAAAGTCGCGCGCCGCGTCACCCCGCGGCAGGCGATGGAGAATTTGCAACAGATGGAGAAGCTGCAGCGCTTGCTCGGGACGAACGTCCAGGAGGCGCTCGCGCTGGAGGTCGGCCTGCTGAAGCTCAGTTTGTAAATGGAGGCGCGCGCGGGCGCGCCTACGCGCTGACGCCCGGGACGGCCACTTCGCTGGCGTAGCGCTCGATGTAACCCGCCATTTGGTCGAGCGGTAAAACTTTCTGGGCCGCGCCCAGGCGAATCGCTTCCCGCGGCATTCCGAACACCACGCAGCTGGCTTCATCCTGCGCGATGGTGGTCGCTCCCGCTTCCTTGAGCTTCAACATTCCGGCCGCCCCGTCGGCGCCCATGCCGGTGAGCAGCAGCGCCAGCGAGGTGGACGCGACGCCGGCGCGAACGGCGGAATCAAACAGAATGTCCACGGCCGGCCGCTGGTGGTGGACCATCGGACCTTCGTTCAGCTCGACGGTGTACAGGCCGCTGTTCCGGCGCAGCACCATGTGGTAGCCGCCCGGGGCAATCAGAACGAGGCCGGGCTGAACACGGTCGCCATTCTTGGCCTCGCGGACTTCGAGCTGGCACAGGTTGTTCAGGCGTTCCGCGAACGCGCGGGAGAAGTGCGCGGGGATGTGTTGCACGATGCAGATGCCGGGAAGGTTTCCGGAGAGACGGGTCAACACTTCCTTCAACGCCTCCGTGCCGCCGGTGGAGGCGCCCATGAGAATGATCTGCTTGTGGGCGAAGTTCCGCTGGGGCCCGGAAGCCGGCTGCTTGACGCGGGCCGGCGGCGTGGTGGCGGGTGTGGTGCCGGGACGGACGGGCGGCGCGGTCGCGCGAACCGCCGACGGAGGCGTGGATTGGGGCGCGGTGATGAGGGTCGTGCCGGGATCGCGACGGCGGAGCTTCGCCTGGAAGGCGGCCTTGACCTTCGCGCACAGCATCGCGCTGTCTGACGTCATCGAATACGAGCCGTTCGGCTTGGCCATCACGTCGACCGCGCCGGCCTGGAGCGCTTCGAGGGCCTTGTCCGAGCCGCCGGTCGTGAGCGAGCTGATGATGATGACCGGCATCGGCCGGTGCTGCATGATGAGCTTGAGGAAGCTGAGCCCGTCCATGCGCGGCATCTCGATGTCGAGGGTGATGACGTCGGGATTGAGCTGGAGAATTTTGTCGCGGGCTACGTAGGGGTCGATGGCCGTGCCGACGACTTCAATCTCCGGATCGGTGCCGAGGCTGTCGGTCAGCGCCTTTCGGACGAGGGCAGAATCATCGACGACGAGAACTCGGATGCGGCGGGTGGGCATACGCGGTTATTTCAGGATTTGACGTTCACGAGGGATTGGATGAACTGCAGCTGCTCGAATGTCTTGATCATGAACTCCGGCATGAACTCCGGCTTGAGTTTCAGGATGTCGAGGGCCTCGGCCCGGCCGCGCAGCGCGAAGGCGTGGTGGCCGAAACCGTAGCCCATGAAGTACGCCACCATGTTGCCGAGGTAGACCAGCGAGGTGAGGCGCTCGTGATTCCCGGCCGCGGCGGGCTGGTGATGGAAGGTGACGGCACTGGTGATGTTTTCCGGGAAGTTCCAGCGCGCGAGCAATCGCCCGCCGATTTCGGCGTGCTGGACGCCGAGCAGGCGCTTCTCGGTTTCGATGAGCGGCGTCTGTTCGCTTTTGCTGTTCTCGACGAGATCCGAGTAGACGTGTTCGAGCGCCTCGGCGAGGACGATTTTGCCGAGGTCATGCAGGAGCGTGGCGGTGAAGGCGAGGCTTTCATCCTCGCCGCACGATTTCGCGATCAGCTGTGCCGCCACCGCCGAGACCACGCTGTGCTGCCACAATTCGCCGGCGTCGATGCCGTAACCCTTCTGGGCCGGCCCGAGCATCCTGGAGCCGCTGACCGCGGCGACGAGCTGGTAGACCTGGCGGAAGCCAAGGCGCGTCACGGCTTCCTGCAAACCGGACGCGGGCGTGGCACCGCTGAAACAGGCGCTGTTGCAGAGGCGCAGGACGGCGGCGGTGATGCCGGGATCAAAGGCGATCAGTTTCACGACGCGATCGGCGTCGATGTCGTCCTTGCGCAGCAACGAGAGCAGCTCCGGCAGAATCTTCGGCGCCGGCGGCAGGGACTTCACCTTGTCTAAGTAGTCGTCGAGTTCTTGCATAGGATGACTTCCTGCGGCTGGCCTGAGATTTTGAGTCGCACTTCCCCGGTGGCGAGATTGAGGTGCATGGTGCGGTTCACGAGCCCGCCGACCTGCTCGGCCTGGATCTTGAGCCCGTGCTCGGCGAAGAGCCTCGTGAGCGCGTCGAAGTTGCGGGAGCCGATGTTGAAGAATCCGCCGGCGTCCATGATTTGCGCGCCGCCGGCGACGGAGATGATCATGCGGTGCTTTTCGGCGCGCAGCTGGTAGGCGGCGCGGAAGAGGGCCGGCACGCCGGTGTCCACGAACATGCTCGGCTGTTTCGCCGCCTTGGCCGAGTCGATGGTGGAGTCCGGCAGCATGATGTGCAGGAGCCCGCCCGCCTTGACGACCGGATCGTAGATCGCGATGCCGAGGCATGAGCCGAGCGAGTAGGTCGTGAGTGTGACGTTCTGGTTGTTTGAAACCGCCATTTCGGCGATGCCAACCACGACCTTTTGATTGAATCCCGTGAGTGAGGGTGCCGGCATGCGATTAAGCTTTCTGGTAGATGCTCGGCTTGAGGCAGCGCAGGCCGATGTCGAGTCCGTTCAGGCTTTCTGAATGGCCGATGAGGAGGTACCCGCCAGGAATGAGAAATTGCGTGAGCCGGTTGACCAGCTGCTCCTGCGTCGGACGATCGAAGTAGATCATCATGTTCCGGCAGAAGATGACCTCGAACTGTTCCTGCAGCGTGTAGTTGCCGAGCAGGTTGATGTTCCTGAACTGCACGCGGTCGATGATCGGCTGCTTGACCCGGTAGCAGCCGTCGTAGTCGCGCTGGCCTTTCTGGAAATATTTCCGCCACCACTCGGGCGGAAGCGAGCTGAGGCGGTCCTCCTGGTATATCGCGTTCTGCGCGGTGTTGAGCGCCTTGGTGGAGACGTCGGTCGCGAAGATGCGCCAGTCCCATCCGGCGAGCAGGGGAAAATGTTCCGAGAGGTAGAAGGCGATGCTGTAGGGCTCCTCGCCGGTGGCGCAGGGCGCGCTCCAGATGTTGAAGCGCTTGCGGCTGCCGACAAGCCCGGGGATGGCCGTCTGGACGAGAAATTCAAAGTGATCTTTTTCGCGGAGAAACTGGGTGTAGTTCGTGGTCAGCGCATCGACCATGTGGG
>JBDHQG010000563.1:0-3436 GCA_039806925.1 Limisphaerales bacterium | reverse complement strand
TGCTCGAAATCTTGATCCTTCAAGCCGAGCTCATGGATCTCAAGGCGAACCCGGATCGCCGCGCGAAGGGCAACATCATCGAGTCCGGCCTTGATCCCGGCGGTCCGACGGCCACCGTGCTCGTGCGCAAGGGCACGTTGAAGGTCGGCGACGTCATCATCTGCGGCCAGTATTGGGGCAAGGTGCGCGCGCTCATCAACGAGGAAGGCAAGCGCCTGAAAGAAGCCGGTCCATCCGTCGCCGTGAAGGTGCTCGGCTTGAACGGTGTCCCGGAAGCCGGCCTGGAATTCAGCGTGATGGAAAACGATCGTGCGGCGCGCGAGCTTTCCGAAACACGCGAGGAGGAAGCGAAGCTTCTCGCGAAGGAAGCGCGCTCCAAGGTCACGCTCGAAAATCTGTTCGCCACTCTGGCCGAGAACACCGCCAAGGTGCTCAAAATCGTCGTCAAGGCGGACACGCAAGGCTCCGTCGAGGCGATTGTCGAGGCGCTCAAGAAGATCGATTCCGACAAGGTGTCGCTCGACATCATCCACAGCGCGGTTGGCACGATCACGGAGACGGATGTCATGCTGTCGTCCGCGTCGAAGGGCGTCATCCTCGGCTTCCACACGCGCATCGATAACGGCGTGTCCGACGTCGCCAAGCGCGAGGGCGTGCAGATTAAGCTCTACTCCATCATCTACGAATTGATCGACGAGGTGAAGGAGGCGATGGCGGGCCTGCTCGATCCGATTATCAAGGAAGTGGTCGTCGGCTCGGCCGATGTGAAGAAGATCTTCGAGCTCTCGAAGGGCGGCAACGTGGCGGGCTGCATTGTCAGCAGCGGCCGCATCGTGCGCGGCAAGGTCCGTGTCATGCGCCGCAAGAACCTCATCTACGAAGGACAGGTGCAGACGCTGCGGCGTTTTCAGGATGAAGTGAACGAGGTGCGTGCCGGCATGGAATGCGGCATTCGCATCGAAGGCTTCAATGAACTTCAAGTGGGCGATGTCATCGAGACCTACATGGTCGAGAAGCACACCGCCAAGCTGTAATCCCGCGGAAAGTTCCCTATGGCGGGCCACCGACAAGAACGGGTTCGTGAGGTTTTGAAGCGCGCCATCTGCGAGGCGATCCGGCGCGAAATCCCCGTGGGCGAGGCCGGGCTCATCTCCGTGAACGACGTCGAGCTTGGCGGCGACCTCCGCACCGCGCGCGTCTTCATCAGCATCCTTGGCAAGCCGGACCAGCAGAAGGCGGGCCTCGCCATGCTCCACAAGGCGCGCCCATTGATTCAAGACTACGTGGCCCGCGAAGTCGTCCTGAAGTTCACCCCGCAGCTCCGCTTCACGCTGGATGATTCCATCGAGCGCGGCAATCGCGTGCTGCAACTGATCGAGGAGCTGGAGAAGGGCACGCCGGAGAAATGAAGTCGAACCGCACCGTCCAGAAAATCATCGAAACCATTCGTGACAGCCGCACGATCTGCATCGTCGGCCATGTGCGCCCCGACGGCGACTGCATCGGCTCGCAACTCGGGCTCGCCCTCGCCCTCAAAGCGGACGGAAAGGATGTGACCTGCTGGAACGAACATCCGGTTCCGGACAAGCTCGCCTTCCTCGACGCGCAGAAAATGTTCGAGCTTCCGAAGCCCGGTCGCTCCTTCGACTGCGTTATTGCAACCGACTGCGCCAGCTTCGAGCGGCTCGGCAAGGCGGGCGAATGCCTCGGAGATCGAAAGGTCTTCATCAACATCGACCACCACGCGAGCAACACCCGCTACGCCGACATCAACTGGGTGTCGTCCAAGGAACCGTCCTCCGGCGAATTGATCTACCGCCTGCTCAAGGCCGGCAACTGGCCTATCACCCGCGCGATTGCCGACTGCCTCTTCACCGCCGTCTCCACCGATACCGGATCATTCCAGTATCAAAGCACCACGCCCGCGACGTTTCAGGTCGCGAGTCATCTGGTGGAAAAGGGCGCGGACCTCGGCCGCATCTCGCAGGAAGTTTACCAGTCGTATCCGCTCGCGCGCGTCCAGTTGCTGCGGCACGTCTACAACAAATTCCACCTCACGCATGACCGGCGCACCGGCTACTTCTGGCTGAAGAAACGCGACTTCGCCCGCACCGGCGCCCAGCGCGAGGATGCGGAAGGGCTCATCGATCACATCCGCGCGATCGAAGGCGTCGTGGTCGCCTGCGTGTTTGAAGAATCCGAGCCGGAACTCACCCGCATCAGCCTTCGCTCGAAGAGCGACGATGTGGACGTGAACGCCATCGCCGGGGAATTCGGCGGCGGCGGACACAAGGCCGCGGCCGGCGCGCGCATCGCCGGCAAGCCCGTGGCCGTGCAGCGCCGCGTGCTCAACGCCATCAAGAAATCACTCAACTCCACCCGCTGAATCATGCACGCCTTTGACGCGCTCGACGGCGCCGTGCTGATCGACAAGCCGGCCGGCCCCACCTCACACGATATCGTGGACGAAATCCGCGACGGCTTCGGCATCAAGAAAGTCGGCCACTGCGGCACCCTCGATCCCAACGCCACCGGACTGCTCATCATGCTGCTCGGACGCGGCACCAAGCTCTCCGAGAAGCTGATGTCCGACGACAAGGTTTACTCCGGCTGGATCAAGTTCGGCGAAACCACCAACAGCTTCGACACCGACGGCGAGATTCTGGAAACGAAGCCAGTGCCGCCCCTGTCCGTCGAAGCGCTGAACGAAGCCGCCGAAAGCTTCATCGGCGACATCATGCAGGAGCCGCCGATGGTTTCCGCCGTGAAAGTGGGCGGCGTGCCGCTCTACAAGCTCGCGCGTCAGGGCAAGGAAGTGGAACGCAAGGCGCGGCTCATCCACATCTACAACTTCCGCTTCACGCAATACGAGGAACCCTACGCGTTCTTTCGCGTGGCCTGCACCAAGGGCACCTACGTCCGCACGCTCGCGCACGAACTGGGACAGAAGCTCGGCTGCGGCGCGCATCTCGCGACCCTGCGCCGCGTCAGCTCCGGGAAATTCGACGTGGCCGACGCCATCCAGTACGAGGAAGCGCTGAAACTCACCGCCGCGCAACTGGCCAGGCACGTCGTACCGTTCCTCAAGCTGGCGAATTGATGTAGCCGCCGACGTGAGGAGGCTGAGCTCACGGCTCCTTCACCTTCTAACTGGGCGCCCACGGATGCGGGGGAACGCGGCTACGCTGCCTGCTTCAGGTCCGTGACGTTCGATTTCGTGCCGCGTTTGATCTTCGATTTGCGCACGCCGCCGGCCTTCTCGTATTCCACGCTGTCGCGTCCATACTCGGACGCCACACCCTTCAACATGCGTTCCGAGAGATCGGCCAGCTCGCTCTCGCTTTGTTCCAGGGCCACCAACGCGGCGTCGGCATTCGAGAGAAGCGTGTTGTAGGCTTCGAGCGCGGTGCGGGTCGCCGCGATTTTTGCTTTGTAG
>JBDHQG010000562.1:0-3436 GCA_039806925.1 Limisphaerales bacterium | reverse complement strand
GATTAGCTTCAGCGAGAATGGCCCGAATTACCCGAAACCGAGTAGTAGAGCTGCATGAACTCCCACGCCATTCGTTCCTTTGAGAGGTAATCACGCACCCGCCTCAACGCCAGTTCATTAAAGCCGGTTTCATAAGTCCCATCGGCAAAGTTAAACCTTGTTTTTCAACGATTTGCAAATGGGCCGGGTACTTATGAAACCACTTCTAACCTGACCGCGAGAAAATAGCGCATGTGAGGCCGCCGGCCGGACTGCTTTAGCACACCCGGCCACGCTGCCAGCTTCGATATAAGAGCCCATTTCCCCCGGCCAGATATAGTCGATGATTCTCCCAATGCTCGAGGCAATCACCGGCACGCCTCGAAATGGTGCATCGACCGATCCGGGACGTCCGCTACACGCATTCCGGGCCCATATCAGCACCGTCACCTTGAAATCCCGCGCGGCCAAAAAATCTGGAGCGTCTTGTCCCGGCCGCAGCCATAATCCAACACCGTCTTCTCCTGATGCACCGCGTGGGCAACAGCACCTCGAGGCTCGCGTGCTTCCAATGCGTCTCGTAAAACGCTTCCCGATCTCGCGATGGATCGATCCCGTAAGGCAGATGCTTTGATCGCGCTACAGTGGCTGACATGCAATGCTTCGTGTTAAGGCCAGACAGTTAATAGCGACTATAAGACTATGAATGAGCCCTGATTCCAACCATTTAAGGCCCGCAGTTGGAACCACCACACCGACGCGATGTCATCGGAAGCTGCCATCCACAAGTTACCTCCGCGTCAAGAATTCGTCGCTCGTCCGAGAGAATCTTGTGCCGATGATCCCTCGACTCAGCGTCCCGTCCCGTTACCACTTGACTCAACCGAGCCGCGACAACCACGCTTCCGGGCCTTTCATGACGATGCGAGCCAGCACATGAGCCGATCACCGCGACCGACCTGAACAACTTTGTCCGCCGCTCGTGGCGCTCCGCCGTCGTCTGGTCATGGATCTTCAACGGCCTCCGGCTTTCCGGAGTCCTCATCCTGCTACCATTGATCACTCGGTTTCTGAGCGTGCCCGACATGGGCTTCTACATGATCCTCCAGAATCTCGTGACTCTCGTTCCGTTGCTCGACATGGGGTTCCTGCCCGCCATTGGCCGCAGCATCAGCTACGCAATGGCCGGGGCGAAGGAGTTGAAAGCTCACGGAACAGATTCATCGACCGAAGCCGGAGGCCAGCCCAACTTCGCCTTACTCTGGCAACTGCTCTCAACGACTCGAACACTCTACCAAATTCTCGCCATCGTTGTTTTCGTCGGAGTCGGTGCCTGGGGAACATTCGCCGTCAGTCTCAAGATTCACGAAACCTCCCATCCAGATACCGCATGGCTCGCTTGGTGGCTGACCCTGGTCAGCGTGATCTTCGAAATGTATTCGGGCTGGTGGAGCACCTACCTTCGCGGGTTGAATCAAGTGCTTGTCGCCACACGAATTCTGGCCGGGGCGTATCTCCTTCGCGTCTTGCTTGCCGCCGTGCTGCTCATCTCTGGAGCGGGATTGCTCAGCATCCCCATCGCTGCGCTGACCTCCAGCTTCTTGCTGCGGAGCCTCTCGCGAAAACTGACCTTGCAATACTTGAACACCTCACCTCAACCACCGGCGAGCCGCGGCGACATCGTCAAATTGCTCCGAATCCTCTGGCCCAATAGCTGGCGTGTGGGCGTTCACTGCCTGAGCAATTTCCTGCTCCCACATCTGATTATCACCGTGCTTTGTCCGCAACTGCTCGGCCTCGGTGAAACTGGGCAGTTGGGTTTGTCGCTTCAAGTCGTGACGGTGATGCAGGGAATGGCGAGCGTGTGGATTCTCGTGAAATGGCCGATTATCGGCCAATACATCTCCCGCGACGACTGGCAGCCTCTGCGCCCGTTGGTTCGTCAACGCATCTTCCTCCAATACGGAACCTATGTGCTCATGGCAATCGTCGCGATTCCTTTGGCTCCGAGGCTGCTCGAAATTATCCGATCGGACAAAACCCTTCTTCCCACGCCGTGGTTCATCGTTTTGGTAATCTACGGCCTGGCAGAAATGCACTTCTCATCGTGGGCAACCCTCGTCTCTCTCGGCAACCGTCTTCCGTTCCTGCCGTTCACTGTGGTAACCAACTACGTCGGACTGCTGCTGTGCTGCCTCCTGTTCGCCTACACCGACCTCGGCATCGGCGCGCTGGTTCTCGGCCCTGCCATCGCCGGAGCCCTGCATAACTACTGGCGCTGGCCGCTGGAGGGACTACGAACCATGCACTGAGGTGGACCTCATTCTTTGGACCACGGGATGCAGAATTTAAGCTTCTGTTTTCTCGAGGCTGCTCGGGTTGTTATTGTTCGTTGGTCGCTCTGCGTCCAAATCTCATTTAGCAGGCGTTGTTCAGCAAGTGCAGCCGGCTGGTCAGCATGTGGACGCTGGTGAACACGCACCGCGCGGGCATGTCGCCGCCGCTGCCGCCATTGAGGGTGGGCAAGGTGGACGTGGCGCAGTTCCAGGCGATGCTGGGCGGGCACCAATCTTTGCTTCAAAATGTCGAGAACAAGCTGGCGGCGCTCAGCCGCAGGAAGAGCCAGCTCCGCGCGACGGCGGCCAAGGTGAATCAAAACAACAAGCGCTGTTACGCGGCGTGGCAGGGACAGTTCGCCGCCGGTTCGCCGGAGCGGGATGCCTTGGGCAGGTGATCACGGGCACGAGCGCGACGATACCGGGCCAAGGCGTGTTCCTGAACGTGGAGGCGCTGGATAACCAGGTAGTGCGGCTGGAGTTCGACGCGGCGCGGGCCACGGAGTTTCAATTGCTGCACAAGGGGCCCGGCGACGCAGATTTTTCGGTGTTAGCCGTGGAAATCACGGAGCATGTGTTTCAACACATGGCGCAGCCGGCAGGCGGTCATTCCTACAAGGTCATCGGGAGCAATTCGGTGGGCGCGGGTCTTGAGAGCCTGCCGGTGGTGGTGACGGTGGCGCGGCAGCTGGCGGCGTAGAGCCACCCGCGCGAAGGGCTGGACAACCTTCAGGAACGCCGCCGGATTTCCGCGATCTCGTGCAGGAAAATGAAGCGCCTGCCGAGCCTCGGCTCTTGAAGCGTCACGCCAAGCGATTCAATCGAAAGACTCTGGCCCACCCATCGCGATCCATCGTTCAGCCGCACTTCGCAAGAGTGGCGCGCCGGCAAGCTGCGCGAACGAAGAACCAGCGCGAGCACCTCGCTGTTGATGTCGTATTCGACCAGCCCCAGCGGCACCGAGCTGATCCGCGCCCGGCCGTCGCTGATGCCGCGACAGTCTCCCTCGATGAATTCGCCGCCCGCCAGAACCACGCCGGCGCGGTTCTGGTTGAGCGGCGCGCTGAATCGCGACGGCACCGGCTGAAAGCGGATGTTCGCCACGCCCGCCCGCGGCACCG
>JBDHQG010000561.1:0-3416 GCA_039806925.1 Limisphaerales bacterium | reverse complement strand
CGCGGGCATGGAGAGCCGGGCCAGCGCGGTGTATCGCGTGGACGTGCTGCCGGACAAGGCGCCGGTGGTGCGGCTGACGCATCCGGATCGCAAGGAGGAGCTGGTGACGAGGCAGGCGGCGCTGTTGATCGGGTTCGAGGCGGCGGATGATTTTCAGGTCGCGAAAGTGCGGCTGAAGTATCGCGTGGTCTCGGGGGAGGCCCCGGGTCAACCGAGGGCGTTGGAACTTGATATGGAAACAACGCGCGCGGCGAAGTTGCGCCGGCGCTTCGAATGGAAGATCGCGGATGAACTGCCCGGGCTGCCGGAATCGAGCGTGGTCGAGTACTGGATCGAAGCGGAGGATAACAACGACGTGACGGGGCCGGGCGCGGGCGCGTCGGACCGGCAGCTGGCGAAGATCGTGAGCGAGCCCGAGAAGCGCGCCGACCTGCTGAATCGGGCGAGCGATTACCTCGGCAGCATCAACGACGTGGTGACGGATCAGGAGAAGCTGAACCAGAACCTCGGCGCGATCATCCGCGCGAAGGCGGGGTTGAGGTGAGGATTACTTCTCGCCGAGCTGCTTGATCAACGCGCTCAGGCCGCCTTCGACGGGCTCGATTTCGATGGGGCCGCCGGGACGACGAGATGCTGGGATTGGTCCGCCCTCAACCCGACCTTCTCCCCCGGGAGAAGGGGCGCGACGAGCGGGCTCGGTGTGACCTGACTGTCTCGCCGCGCTTGTCAGAGGAGGCAGGGCAGGGGACGCGGCGCCTTCGATGGGATCGCCGTCGGCTTGTTCGCTGGCGTCGGGAATGTGCCAGTCCTTCTTTTTCTCCAGCCAGTTCGCGTAGCGTTGCCAGGTCCACATGCCTTGCTCGGCGCCGACCTCCATGATTTGCGCGATCTTGAAGAAGTCGCCGGTGCGGACGTAGTTTTTGACCGCGATGGTGGGAATGAGAATCTCCAGCTCGGGCACGCGAATCTTCAGGTCGGGCCGATAGCGCAGGCGCTGGCTGATGACGGCGACGAGGCAGTCCGCGAGCTGGGCGCGGACGGAGTTTTGTATCTCGGAGGGAAACGCGGAGACGAGCCGCTGCAACGCCTCGGCGCAGGTCGCGGAGTGCATCGTGGCGAGCACGAGATGACCGGTCTCGGAAGCGGTGAGCGTGAGCTGCATGGTCGGCGGATCGCGCATTTCGCCGACCATGAGGACGTCGGGATCTTCGCGGAGCGCGTCGATGAGCGCCTGCTCGAAGCTCGGGGTGTCGCGGCCGACTTCGCGCTGGCGGATGTAGGAGAGCTTCGGGCGGAAGGTGTATTCGATCGGGCTCTCGATGGTGACGATGTGCCGGGCGTCGGTGAGGTTCATCTCCTGAATCAACGCCGCCATCGTGGAGGATTTCCCGCAGCCGGTCGGGCCGCTGAGAATGATGAGGCCGTTGGGCGCGGCGATGAGCCGTTTGAGATCGGGAAGAAGGTTCAGCTTGTCGATGGTCGCTTGAAACGAGGCCAGCAGCCGGATGGCGAAGCCGATGCCGCGCGAGGTTTGCAGAATGTTGATGCGGCAGCGGACGCCGTGAATGGTGCGGGAGAGATCGTAGGAACGGCGTTCGAGGAAACGCGGCCACTCGGCGGCCCCGATGGTTTCGCGCGCGATGTCGGCGAGGGCGCGCGAGGGAACGGGTTCGCCGAAGGTTTTCAGCGCGCCACGCACGCGCAGGGCGGCGGGCAGGCCGGGTTCAAGATGGAGATCGCTCGCACCTTGCGCTCGCGCGGTGGCGATGAGGCTTTCGAGTGTCATGCTGTCTTCGTCGGTGAGATTGAACTCCCGCGCAAGGCGGAAGTTTCGGCCTTGCGCAGACGGTCATCTGGCCTGCGCTTTGGCCAGATCCGTCGCGCGCCACAGGTACCACGAGGCGATGCTGCGGTAGGGACGCCAGCGTTCACCGTGCTTGAGCAGGACGGCGGGCTTCGGAAGCTCGCGCTTGCGGTAGGTGAGCATGAATCCCTTTCGCACGCCGAAATCATCCACGGGCAGCACATCCAGCCGGCCGAGCTTGAAAATGAGCAGCATCTCGACGGTCCACTGGCCGACGCCACGAATGGTGGTGAGGCGCTCGATGATTTCGGCATCCTCCAGTTCGTCGAGCGCACCGGCCGCGGGCACGATGCCTTCGAGAGTCTTCGTCGAGATGTCCTTCACGGCGGCGACCTTGGCGCGGGACAATCCGGCGGCGCGCAAGGTTTCGTCCGGCGTGCCCAGGAGATCGCCGGGCGCGGGAAAGGGGCGGTGCGGATGCAGTGCCTTCACGCGGCCGAGAATCGTCTGGGCGGCCTTGCCGGTGAGTTGCTGATGGCAGACCGCCTCGACGAGGGCCTCGAACGGGGATTGATCGTGATCCGGCTTCAGGCGGCACGGATCGGCCACGTCAATGAGCCGGGCGAGAACAGGGTCGGCGCGGCGAAGATGCTGGAGGGCTTTTTTGTGCATGAGACGCGCCGAAATGTTGGCGGGCGATGGCAGGAGGGGCAAGCGGAATGAACTGGAGAAGGAATTGATTTGAAGCAAAGGTGCTGACGGCTAGTCTATTCCAACAATCCCGGCGGCGTTTCCGCCGTGACGTGTCTAGCCCGACGACCATGAAAACGGATTACTATTGGACGAGTTGCTTTCGAGGGGTTGCCTGTGCCGCTGCTCTGGCGCTGTCGTTGCCCGTTCCGGCCGCCGCGGCGGCGAGGGCGGGGAATGTGCCGGCGAAGATCGATTTCAATCACGACATCCGGCCGATTCTCTCGGACAACTGCTTTGCCTGCCACGGGCCGGATGACAAGGAGCGCAAGGGCAAGCTGCGCCTGGATGTCCGCGAGGACGCGTTGAAGCCGGCCAAGTCCGGCGAGCACGCCATCGTGCCGGGCGACGCCGCGAAGAGTCATCTGCTTGCCCGCATTTTGACGACGGATGAAGACGAGGTGATGCCGCCGCCGAAGTCCGGCAAGAAGCTGACCGCGCCCCAGGTCGATTTGTTGAAGCGCTGGATTGAGGAGGGGGCGAAGTACCAGGGGCACTGGGCTTATGCCAAACCCGAGCGCCCGGAGCTTCCGGCGGTTAAGAACACGAAGTGGAGCCGGAACGAAATCGATCGCTTCATCCTCGCGCGGTTGGAGAAGGAGGGGCTCAAGCCGTCCGGCGAAGCCGACAAGGTGACGTTGATCCGGCGGGTGACTTTGGATCTGACGGGATTGCCGCCGACGCCGGCGGAGGTGGATGCCTTTCTCGCGGACAGGAGCCGGGATGCCTTTGAGAAGCTGGTGGACCGGCTGCTCCAGTCTCCGCGCTATGGCGAGCACATGGCGAAGTTCTGGCTCGACGCGGCGCGTTACGCGGATTCGCACGGCTACCACATCGATTCGGAACGCAGCATGTGGAAGTG
>JBDHQG010000560.1:0-3447 GCA_039806925.1 Limisphaerales bacterium | reverse complement strand
CGCACCGGTGGATTACAATCCCGGCGCGCCGGTGGACGAGTGGTCGGGCGACTACGGCTGCGGGGTGCAATACTTCTCGCAGCAGTGCGTGGGACGGCTGATTCCAAAGGCGGGCATCGACCTGGAGGCGAAGCTGCCGCTGCCGGAGAAGCTGGTCGAGGTTCAGAAGCTGATGGCCCAGGGCGACGGGCGCGCGCTGAAGATTTATCAGACGATTGGAACGTATCTCGGCTACGCGATTGCGCATTACGCGGAGTTTTATGACATCCGGCACCTGCTGATCCTTGGCCGCGTGACGACGGGCCGGGGCGGCGAGGTGATTTTGAACGGGGCGAAAGAGGTGTTGGCGCGGGAGTTTCCGGAGCTGGCGTCGAAGATTGCGTTGCAGATGCCGGATGAAAAATCCAAGCGTCACGGGCAGGCGATGGCGGCGGCGAGCTTGCCGGTCATCACCAGGCAGCCATGAATCCCTACGCTGCTTTCGTCGCCGAACTCGCCGCGCAGATGGAGCGGGCGAGGCAGTTTCCGCTCGGCGGCTTCGCGATGCCGGATCATCCGCGCCCGGCGGCGGACGCGCCGCGGGCGCTCATCTTTTCGCCGCACCCGGATGACGAGGTGATCATTGGCGGGCTGGCGTTGCGGTTGCAGCGCGAGTTGAAGTGGAGCGTGATCAACGTCGCGGTGACCCAGGGCAGCAACAAGGCCCGTCAGCCGGAGCGCTGGAAGGAATTGCAACAGTGCTGCGACTACGTGGGGTTCGGGTTGCTGGCGACGCGGGAAGGCGGGCTGGAGGGGGTCAACCCAAAGACTCGCGCCGGGAAGCCCGCGGATTGGGCGGAGAAAGTCGGGTGCATCGCGAGGATTCTCCGCGAGCACAAGCCGTCCGTGATCTTTTTCCCGCATGATGATGATTGGAACGTGACGCACATCGGCACGCATCATCTGGTGGTCGATGCGTTGGGGACGTTGGGCCCGGGCTTTTCGTGCCTGACGGTGGAGACGGAGTTCTGGGGCGCGATGGACACGCCGAATGTGATGGTGGAATCGAGCGCGCGCGACGTGGCGGATCTCATCACGGCGTTGACGTTTCACGTCGGCGAGGTGAGGCGGAATCCGTATCACCTGCGCACGACGGCGTGGATGATGGACAACGTGCGCCGTGGTGGCGAACTGGTGGGCGGACAGGGGAAGGCCGCGCCTGATTTCACGTTTGCGACCTTGTATCGTCTGCGGCGTTGGGCCAATGGGGGCTTCTTGTCCGTGCTGGACCGGGGACGGTTCCTGTCAGCGAAGGACGATCTTAAATCGTGGTTCCCGTCGGAGCGACTCTGAGCGTTTCAGGGTTGGTGCTTCGTCACCAGCGGCAGTCGAATGGTGAACTGTGTTCCCTGATGAAGTTCACTGGAGACGGAAATGGTGCCGTGGTGTTCCTCGATGATGCGCCGCGTGATCGGGAGGCCGAGGCCGGTTCCATTGGGCTTGGTGGTGAAGAAGGGTGCGAACAAACGCTTCAAGTTTTCAGGAGAAATCCCGGTGCCCGTGTCCTTGATGGAGATCTCAATCGCCTGCGGGCCGGGTGCCATGGCGCGTTCCAGGCCGACGACCCTGGTCGTGACTTGAAGTGTGCCGGAGGCGCCCATGGCGTCGAGCGCGTTGAAAATCAGATTCAGAAATGCCTGCTCGAGTTGGTATGCGTCGCCGCGGACGGTGTCAGGTGCGGCGTGCAAATCGAGCCCCAGCTGGATGCGGCGTCCTTCCAGGTGATGCTGGACCAGCGTCATGGATTGTTCGAGGGCCTCGTGGACGTGGATGATGGCGAGCTTCGGCCGGGCCGGGCCGCCGAAGCGCAGCATCTGGCTGACGATGGAGTTGATCCGCTTCAGCTCACGACCGACGAGATCGGCCAATTGTGAGTTTTGATTTTGCGCGATGAGCAGGTCGACAAAGGTTTGAATGGCGACGAGCGCATTCTTCACCTCATGAGCCATGCTGGCCGATAGGGTGCCGATGCTGGCGAGCCGGTCGAGTTGCCGGAGGTTTCTCTCAAGCTGCAGGACGGATTCTGTGTCTTGCAGGACAGCGGCAATACCATCCGGGCGACCCGTCTTGCCGGGAACCGGCGTCATTGTCACTTTGACAGTGCGCGCCTTGGAATCGGGACTGAAAACCTGGACTGCCGCGCAAGATTCCGCGCCGCCATGCCCTTCACGAAAAAGTGTCTGAAGTGATTTCGGGAGATCGGTAAACGCCACCACTCCGTCGCCGAGGTTCAGAATCCTTCGCGCGGTATCCGACACGGTGGATATCTTGAGATCGGAGGTGAGAAGGATCAAACCGGCGTCCAGGCTTTGGTTCAACAATTCGGGCAGGGTGGCCGAATGGTCGCCTTCCAAGCCGTCCGTTGCTTTGCTGGCAGTAGTCTTAACCATCTCGTCTGATTGCCAATTAAGCTGATCTCCGAAAATTGTTCAATCTCTTTGCCGAGGTGAATTCCATGACGGTAAACGGCTGGGTTCAATGCCTGGCTCCGATCCAGCGTCAATAGATGAACATTCCATTACGTTATGAAACGCATCCTTGCGCGGGTTATCGTCGCGATCTTTCTATCCTGCACCGCAGCGTCCGCCGCGGTGTTGCAGTCGTTTGACCGTTTGTTTCAGGGGGATGACCCGACGGAGGGATTTGAGTTCGCGCCGGTCCATGATCCCGCCACGCCGGGAATATTGCGGTTCGATGGCTTCGCGGAGAACCTGGCTCCGGACGAAACGGGTGTGCGCTTTCTCCTGCGCTGGGGAGTGCCGGGCGCGGAGGGCGGTGGCACGTTCGTTTTTCCGCCGGAAGGAGAATTCGCGGGCGTGCGATTGCCGGGCGTGGATGTGGTGTCGGGCACGAGGCCGGTGCCGTTGCATTTCGGTGTACCGGTGGATTACACGCCGGGCGGGGTGTTGTTCGTGGTGGAGGGCTTGGGCCCGGCGGATAACTTCCGGTTGGTGGGCGACCTGACGTTCCAGCCCGTGCCCGAGCCGGCGACATGGGCTTTGCTGGGGGCGGGCGGCGCGATCCTTTTCTTCGCGCGCCGTCGTGATCCAAGAAGACGCGGATGACGCAACGGCATTGGGCGGCGGGTAGCTTCGCTGCGGCTGCGAACTGCCGGACGGAACTACATCTCCAGCACCTTCTCAAACTTGGTGAGGTTGCGCGTGCCGTTCTTCGTGATCAACGCCATGTCTTCAAGACGCACGCCGCCGCCGAGATCCCAGTAGTAAAGACCCGGCTCCACGGTCACCACCTGGTTCGCCTTGAGCGTGTCCGTGGAGTTCGGCCCCAGGCCGCGCGACTCGTGGATTTCAAGTCCTACCCCATGGCCGGTGCCGTGGAAGAAGCCCTGCATTCGACCGCCCACCTTCGTGGTCTTGTATCCCTCACGGTCGAAGAACTCGGCGGCAT
>JBDHQG010000025.1:0-15019 GCA_039806925.1 Limisphaerales bacterium | reverse complement strand
TGATCTTTGCCCCGATCAAGAAGGCGCGCACCGATTTCATCGTCGAAAAGGCCGCCGAGATGGGCGCGGCCCGCATCCTGCCGGTGCAGACCGACCACACCAATTCCGAGCGCATCCGGCAGGACCGCCTGCAAGCCCATGCCGTCGAGGCGGCCGAGCAATGCGGCGGCACCTTCGTCCCCGAGGTCGGCGAGCTGGCGGTGCTCGCGCGCCTGCTGGATGGCTGGGATCCGGCGCGGCGGATTCTTTGGGCGGATGAGGCGCTGGCCGGGCCGGCGCAGCTGTTGGCGGGTCTGCCGCGCGGCCCCTGGGCGATTCTGATCGGCCCCGAAGGCGGCTGGTCCGAATCAGGGCGGCCCCGGCGTGACGTATCGGGTGGTCATCACCAATGCGGCTTACGTGGGAACCGCGGTGAACGCCACCTTCTTTCTCACGGTGCTGGCTGACACGGACGCGGACGGTTTGCCGGACGAATGGGAGGCGGCGAACGGCCTTCAAACGAACGCGCCGGATGCGATCATCGATTCCGATCTGGACGGCGTGAGCAACCGCGCCGAGTACCTCGCGGGAACGAATCCGCAGGATCCCTCGAGCTACTTGAAGGTGGAGCAAATCACCGGCGGCCCGGCGACGCTGCTGTTCAATGCCGTGTCGAACCGGACCTACACGATCCAGTTCAAGCCCTCGCTCGACGCAGCGAGCTGGCAGAAGCTGACGGACGTGGCGGCGCGCTCGACGAACCGGTTGGAAACCATCGTGGATCTTCAGGCGATGCCGGGACGCTTCTATCGTCTGGCGACGCCGGCGCAGCCTTAGCCGGAACGATGCGGTTGAACGAGGGGGAGCACAGCCGCCCCGGCTGTGGTTCGGCGCGCCCTCGCGCCGAACTCGAACGCTCCGCCACGCACCAAACCGTTTGCTCACCGCGCGCTCGATGCGGGCGCGCTCCCCATTCCCACCGCATCGTTCCGGCTTGGCGTTCCAAACTACTTCGATGCATTGAGGACAAGGTTGGTGCCGGTTTCGGGATCGACCGGGACCGCGCGCAAGATGTCCGGGACCAGATCGGATGCCTGCCGGGGCGGTGAGCCTTTCTCGATCTGATAAACGCGAGCGGCGAGGCGAAGCATGAGTTGACGGCGGCTTCGGCTGGCGCGGTGGATTTGCCCGATGAACTTGGGGTCGATGATGCGGTCCGGGCGGAGAGTTTTGTATTCCCACATCGCTCGCAGCCGTTCGGCAAGCGTGCTGGTTTGTTTGGAAAAAATACGGTCGCGGGCAATGAACTCATCTGGATCATCGGGAACTTTATCCCTCTCGATCATCTTGCCCAAGACGGTTCTGGCCTCGTCAGCCGAGAGCTTCCCGGCGACACGTTCAATGCCG
Organism: Limisphaerales bacterium; assembly: GCA_039806925.1. GTDB lineage: Bacteria > Verrucomicrobiota > Verrucomicrobiia > Limisphaerales > JADJPG01 > JADJPG01. Next base: position 13,633 of record JBDHQG010000025.1, on the reverse strand, counting down.
AGGATTCCCATGGATTCGATGGCGATGCCAACAAGCTTCTCGATGACAAGTCCGCCTTGTGCCGAGACACGGCCATATTTCACGTTGTCGAAATGCGACAGGGCAGCGTGGAGGTGACGCGCTTCGGCCTCGGCGAGCCGCCCTTCAGCGGAGACGAGCTGGGCGAGGCGTCTGAGATCGCCCAGTTCCGTCGCGTGCTGCCGGTAGAAGTCCATTGTGTATTCGATTGGCGTTCGGCAGTCGCGAGTCAAACCCAGGCGCAGCAGGCGAAGTGGTTCCTGATTCGTGCCGACAAAAGCCCGCAGTTCCCCGGGCGGCATCTTGGTGTGGTCGGATGAAACGGAGACGAGCAGTTTGCCCGCGCGGACAAAATCATCATACCCGTTCGGCGACGGGAGCGGCTCCGAGACGGGGGTGGGTGCCGGCCAGGAAACCCAGACGACAGCCAGGGTTGTCGCGAAAATACATGACATCCAGACGACGCGACGTTTTATGAATAATCCCAAGGGCATGCGTCCAACAGATTGACAATGATTCGGGCAACGTCAACAGTGTCGCCCTTGTTTTCTGTATGAGCCAAATTCTGCCACGTTCCATCTCGGCCGGCCTGCTGTCGATCTTCGTCGCGCTGCCCGGCATCGCCGCTGACAAGGTTGATTTCGCCCTCGAGGTGAAGCCGGTGCTCGAAGCCACCTGCCTCAGCTGTCACGGCCCGGAAAAGCCCAAGGGCGGCCTGCAATTGATGACGCGCGCGCTCGCCTTGAAGGGCGGCGACAATGGAACGGCCCTGGTCCCGGGCAAGTCCAAGGACAGCCCGATCTACTCCAGCACCATTCTGCCGGCGGGCCATGACAACATCATGCCGCCGAAGGGCGACGCGTTGAACAAGACGCAGACGGAAGCCCTGCGCAAGTGGGTGGAGCAGGGCGCCGAATGGCCCGAGAACATCACGCTGGAGAAGACGAAACGCGTCGATTTCGTGAAGGACATCCAGCCGATCTTCGAGCTGAATTGCGTGGCCTGCCATCGCGAAGGGCACGACAAGGGCAGCCTCCGCATGGATGAGCGCGAGGCCATGTTCAAAGGCGGCGATGACGGCGCGGGCGTTGTTTCGTTCCGCCCGAAGCAGAGCCCGATTTACACCACCACGGCATTGCCGGCGGATCACGATGACTTGATGCCGCCCGCGAAGAAGGGCGGCCCGATGGCGAAGGAGAAGATCGAGTTGATCGCGAAATGGATCGAGCAGGGCGCGGTCTGGCCGGACGGCGTGAAGCTGACGGCGAAGAAGGCCGACGAAGTTCCCGGTGGCGATGAACTGGCGACGGTGACCGCCATTCACAAGAAGATCCTGGCGAACCTGAAGGAGAAATCCGCGGGCGACATGAAGGCTTACACCAACAGCATTCCGGGCACGACGGTGACCTATTCGGCGGTGCCGATTCCCGCGGGAGAATTCCTCATGGGCAGTCCGGCGACGGAGAAAGGTCGCCGGTCGGACGAAGGCCCGCAGCACAAGGTGAAGATCTCGCCGTTCTGGATGGGCCGCACCGAGGTGACGTGGAACGAATACGAGCTCTTCATGTATCCTGACCAGGAGAAGGCGCTGACGGTGGACACCAACAATCCCTATCTCGACAAGGCGTCCGACGCCGTGAGCCGTCCCACCAAGCCGTATGTCGAAATGAGCTTCGGCATGGGCAAGGGCGAATACCCGGCCATCAGCATGACGCAGCACGCGGCGAACAAGTATTGCCAGTGGCTCAGCGCGAAGACGGGGCACTACTATCGTCTCCCGACGGAAGCGGAATGGGAATACGCCGCCCGCGCCGGCACCACCACGGCCTACTTCTTTGGCGAGGACGGTTCGGAGATGAAGAACTATGCGTGGTACGCGGCGAACAGCGACTTCAAGTACCAGAAGACCGGTCGCAAGAAACCCAATCCGTGGGGCCTGTACGACATTTACGGCAATGTGCTCGAATGGTGCATGGATCAATACGACGCGAACACCTACGCGAATCCGCCCGGCCCTGATTCCTGGGTGAAGTCCACCAAGCCGTATCCGCACGTCGCGCGCGGCGGCCATTGGGACGACGAAGACCTGGGCATGTTGCGCAGCGCCGTCCGCCGTTTCTCCGACAAGTCGTGGAAGCAGCAGGATCCCCAGCTTCCCAAGAGCATCTGGTATCACACCGACGCGCAGTTCCTTGGCTTCCGCGTGGTGCGTCCGCTGGCCGTGCCGCCGCCGGAAGAGTTGCTTAAGATCTGGAACAACGGCGTGGAACGCGAGTAATCGCCTTGCCCTGAGCAAACTGTCCCCTCATTGCCTCGCGCCATGCGAAAGCCGAGCCTGCTGGTCGTTTTCCTGACGGTCTTCATCGATCTGGTCGGATTCGGCATCGTCCTGCCGCTGCTCCCCATCTACAGCGACACGTTTGGCGCGAGCGGATTCATGGTCGGAGTAATCATGGCCAGCTTCTCGGCCATGCAATTCATCTTCGCCCCGGCGTGGGGACGCCTCTCCGACCGCATCGGACGTCGTCCCGTGCTGCTCGTCAGCACGGCGGGCGCGGCGCTGAGCTACACGGTCTTCGGCTACGGTTCCACGCTGGCGGGCACGATGGCGTTGACCGTCCTGCTGCTCTCTCGCGTGGTCGCCGGCATCTGCGGCGCGAACATCACGGTCGCGCAAGCCTACATCGCGGACATCACGCCGCCCGAACAACGCTCGAAGCGCATGGGGCTGATCGGAATGGCGTTCGGGCTGGGGTTCATCTTCGGCCCCATCATCGGCGGCGTTGCGGCGAAACATCTCGGCATCTCTGGTCCCGGCTATGTCGCGGCGTCGCTGTGCGCGGCGAATTTCCTCCTCGCCTTCGCGCGCCTGCCGGAAAGCCGCCAGCCGGATTCCACGCCGGCGAGCCAGCGTCCACGTTTTGCCCAATGGGCGCATGTGATGCGGCAGCCGACCGTCGGCTCGCTCGTGGTCATCTTCTTTCTCGCCACCTTCTGCTTCACCTGCTTTGAAACGACGCTGGGATTGATGGTGGGCGCGAACTTCAATCTGGACCTCAAGTCGGGCAAGGACGCGGGCACCGTCACGGCGCTGTTCGCGTTCTGCGGGATTGTCGGCGCGTTTGTGCAGGGCGGCCCGATTGGCAAGCTCGTCAAGAAGATGGGCGAGCCGAAGTTGATCCTCATCAGCCTCATCTTCGTGGCGATCAGCCTTGCCCCGATTCCATTCATTCACGGAAATGGCGGACTGAGCTGGGGCGTGTTGCTGAAGCCGGAGGGGTTGCCCTGGATCGCGCTGCTGGTCGCGCTGGCCCTGCTGGCGATTGGCTCCGGGCTGACGCGTCCGCCGCTCTTCGGCATGTTGAGCATTCTCACGCCGGAACACGAGCAGGGCGCGACTCTCGGCGTGGCCCAAAGCGCGGGCAGCCTCGCGCGCATCATGGGGCCGCTCTTCGCCGGCGGGTTGTTTCACATCCACCCCACATGGCCATACGTCGCGTGCGCCGCCATCGCATTGCTGACCGGGCTTGTGGCCGCGGCGCGATTGATGAAGTCCGAGCCGGCCCTGCAAGCGGCCAAGGCCCGTCACGCGATGGGTTGATCCGTCGTTGGTCTTCCCCGGTTGAAGACTACTTTCCGTCCGCGACCATCAGTTTCAGCCCGGCAATTCCCGCCACGATTAACATCAGGCACAAGATCCTCCCGACGTCACGCGGTTCACCGAGCAGCGCCATCCCGAGAATCGCCGTTCCGACCGCGCCGATGCCGGTCCACACCGCGTAGCCCGTGCCGATGGGAATTGTCTTCAACGCGAGCGAGAGAAGGAAGAAGCTCACGACCATGCAGGCGATGGTGCCGACGCTGGGCCACAGCCGCGTGAAGCCCTGCGTGTATTTCAAACCAATCGCCCACCCGACTTCGAGCAGGCCGGCCATGAGGAGGTAAAGCCAGTCCATAATGATTGATGTGTCAAACAGGCCGGTGACGGCCGGCGGCAGCATGGCTTTGCCTTTGTTGAGTTGTCCATCTTGACGCCGCCAAAAATTGACCGAGGCCGGTTAAAAACCGCCGATGGAAGGTGTGATTCCAAATGGGCGAACGCGAGTGGAATCTGGCCCGATGGATGGGATGGGTCGCGTCGAGAGGCGGGGTCGCCGCCGGTCCAGTCCAGGCGAGATCCAGAACGTTGTCGTTCAGAAATTGAACGTCTTCTCCGGGACGTATATCACGTCAAACGGCTTGAGATAAAAGAGGCTGGGCTCCTGGCCGCGCAGTGCCTTCTTGAGGTCGAACTTATAGTTGGTCCGTTTGCCATCCTCGATTCGGAACACGCTTACCTCACCGACCTTGGCCTTGGCGTTGATCACGCCGCCGGCTTCCATGATCGCCTCAAGGACGGTGATCGGGCGTTCCATCGGAAGTTTGCCCGGCCTGGCCACGGCGCCGCCGACGGTATAGCTGGCCGCGGACGTGACACGCATGACCGTGATGTCCGTCGTGCGGATCTGCGGTTCGTAGAGCTTGACCAATTCCGCCTGCACTTCGGGGACCGTTTTGCCGGAGACTTTGACCTGGCCGACCAGTTGCATCGAGATCGTTCCATCGATCGGGATGGAAACGGTGGTGTTGAGATTCGTGACATTGTCGAACGTGATGCGCAGCACATCGCCCTCGCGGATCTGCATCAGGTTCGAGGCGATGATGCCGCTGGTCAGATCGTTTGGGAAACCAACGGCCGGGCGGCTCGTGGACTGGCATCCGACAGCGACACCGAGCAGCAGCGCGAGCAGGCAGAGGTGAATCCAGAAACGGTTTGCGAAGGGCGTGGCTTCGGTTTGTTCGGGCGACGGACGCATATTCATGGCATTCACAGTGTCATCTATCGGCACATTCAGCCGACGTTTGACACGCTACCGGCCTGAAACGTTCGCAAGCAAGGGCAAAGCCCGCCGCGACAGCCTCCGACCGGATTCATTCTATAAAATGTGGAGTCAGCATGGAGCGACCAGTCAGGCCAGGCTTGATCGAACTTTCGCTTGTGAGAAATGTTTCGCGGACGCTTCTTAAATTAAATTCCCTCCGCCAAGCGTGCGTCTGACTTTCATCAGTTGGAGCTGCGTTATGAAGATGATTCTCGGTTTCCTGTTGTTCGTCGCGACGTCGGCGATGTGTCCGGCCGATGGATTGGGAGTGCCATTTTATGTCCAGTTGATCCGCGGCACGGATGCCGGCAGGCCGGGGGAATCTTCGTGGCGTCCGGTGGGCCCCAAGCTCGGGAAGCAGTTCGGGCCGAAGTTTCGGTGGAAGCATTATTGGGAGGTCAATCGCCATGCAGTAAGCGTCATCCCGGGAAAGCCAAACCGGATACGGCTGTCGCCGGATCGCGAAATCGAGATCGAGCTTCGCGGCACCACCGATTACGACCTGCGCTTGTATACCGCCGGCAAGCTGGCGCGCTGCGAACGCCAGAAGCAGCAGGCCAGAATGAGCATCATGGGCGGCGGGCTGGAGGCAACCGAATCGTGGTTCATCGTCGTGCGCCGCGATCCGCCGTCCGTGGAGTAGCGGGGCCGTTTCGTGATGGGTTCAGGGTGAATTTGTCGGGCTCGCCCGGCGATTTCCGTTTTACGTTTCAAAGGTCGTTTGCATAATCGCTCCGTGCTCGACATCAAACTGATCCGTGAACAGCCCGACCATGTCCGCGAGCGTCTCGCCACGCGCGGGGCAGGGGACGAAGTGAAGGTTTCCGAAGCGCTGGTCCTCGACGAGCAACGTCGCAAGGCGCTGGTGGAGGTCGAACAGCTCAAGGCTGAGCGCAACAAGGTCTCGAAAGAGATCGGTGCCTTGATGGGGCAGAAGAAGCTGGAGGAGGCCGAAGCAAAGAAGAAACAGACCCGCGACATCGGTGATCGTATTGCCGGGCTCGACAGGCAGGTCGCGGACGCGGAGGCAGCGCGTGACGCGATTCTGCTGCGCCTGCCGAACCTTCCTCACGGCAAGGTCGCCCTGGGCAGGAGCGCCGCGGACAATCCGATCATCCGCACTTCGGGCAGCAAACCGGTTTTCGCATTCAAGCCAAAGTCTCATGTCGAACTCTGCGAGCAGCTCAAGCTGGTGGATTTCGCCCGTGGCGCGAAGCTTTCGGGCAGCGGCTTTCTCCTCTACACGAACTGGGGGGCGCGATTGGAACGCGCGTTGATTCAATTTCTCCTCGATCTGCATACGGCCGAGCATGGCTACACCGAAGTCGCGCCGCCTTACATCATCGGTCGCGAGTGCATGGTTGGAGTCGGGCAGTTCCCGAAGTTCGAGGATCAGGCTTACGCGGTGCAGGAGGGATTGGACAAGGACACGATGGGCAGGCTCTATTTGCTGCCGACCGCCGAGGCGCCGGTGGCGAACATTCACCGCGAGGAAATCCTGAAGGAATCGCAGCTGCCGATCCGTTACTGCGCCTACAGCCCCTGTTTCCGCGCGGAGGCCGGCGCCGCCGGGCTTGGGACGCGCGGCATGATTCGCGTCCACCAGTTCGACAAGGTGGAGTTGATCAAAATCGTGAACCCCGGGGACGGCTACGCCGAGCTCGACAAAATGGTGGGCAACGCCGAGCGCGTGCTGCAGCTGCTCGGCCTGCATTACAAAGTCATCCAGCTTTGCACGGGCGACATGGGCTTCGCCAGCGCGATGACGTTCGACATCGAGGTGTGGGCGCCGGGACAGGAGCAATACCTGGAGGTTTCCAGCTGCTCGAATTGTGAAGACTTCCAGGCCCGCCGCATGAACCTGCGTTTCAAGACCGAGTCGGGTGAGAACAAGTTTCCCCACATTCTCAACGGCAGCGGCACCGCGCTGGCGCGCTTGTTCGTGGCGTTGATCGAAACACACCAGCAGCCGGACGGCAGCATCAACATTCCCGAGCCGCTGCGGCCCTGCCTGAAGGCGGACAAAATCCCCGTGGCATCCTGAAACGAGCGAGCGCGGCGTGACCCTTGAATTCCCATGAGACTGTTGCTGGCGAGCAGCGAAGTTCACCCCTACTCCAAGAGCGGCGGTCTCGCCGACATGGTCGCCGCGCTGGCCAAGGCGCTGGGCAGGGCAGGGCACCAGGTGGGGTTGGTCACCCCGCTTTACCGCGGCATTCGCGAACGTTTCCCCCAGCTTCAACGGCTCGATTACTTCCTCGAAGTGCCGCTTGGCGATCAGCGCATCCAGTGCGAAGTCTGGACGCTGCAACCCAGCGAAGGCTTGACGGTGTATTTCATCGACCGCCCGGAATTCTATCATCGGAGCGGGCTGTATAACGAAGGCGGCCACGACTACGCCGACAACGCGCACCGGTTCATCTTCTTCTCCAAATGCGTCGCGCATCTCGCGCGCTACCTGCCGCTCCAGCCGGACATCGTGCATGTGCATGACTGGCAGGTCGGGCTCGTCCCATTGATGATCTTGCACCAGCGCTGGCACGAGGGATGGAGTTCCGCACCAAAAACCTGCCTGACGATTCACAACCTCGCGTACCAGGGAAATTTTCCGCGCCAGGATTACGGACTGGCCAACCTGCCGTTGGATTACTTCAACCCGAACGGCGCGGAATTCTGGGGCCAGTTGAGCTGCTTGAAATCCGGAATCAGCTACGCCGACTTGCTCACGACTGTGAGCCCGCGCTACGCCCGCGAAATCACCACTGAAGAATACGGCTGCGGGCTCGATCCGGTTCTGCGGTCGCGGCAGGAGATCCTGTTTGGAATCCTCAACGGCGTCGACTACGACGAATGGAACACGACGAACAATCCGAATCTGCGTTTTGCGTTCAGCGCCGAAAATGTCAGCGGCAAGGCGTCAAACAAAACCGAGTTGCAGAAAGAACTGGGGTTGCCGGTGAATCCAGGCGTGCCACTTTTTGGCAGCATCACGCGACTGGCCGACCAGAAAGGCGTCGACATCCAGCTGGGCGCGCTCGAAGAGATGCTGGCCGCGAACGTCCAGTTTGCGTTGCTCGGAAGCGGCTCGGCGGAGTTTGAACGGGCATACACCGATCTGGCGCGGCGGCATCCAGACAAGGTCTCGATCACGCTCGGGTATAATCAAGGTCTGTCGCATCGAATTGAGGCCGGTTCTGATTTCTTTCTGATGCCATCCCGCTTTGAACCATGCGGCTTGAACCAGATGTACAGCCAGCGTTACGGCACGCTGCCGATTGTTCGCGTGACTGGTGGATTGGATGACACGGTGACGGATTTGACCGAGGACGAACAGCATGCCAACGGCATCAAGTTCCGGGAATACTCCGTCCGCGCCCTGGCCAAGGCGATTCGCAAGGCGCTGGTTCTTTACGGAAGCAAGGCATTGCTGAGCCAAATGCAACGCAGCGCCATGCAGCTGGACTTTTCATGGAAGCGAACCGCGGACACGTATTTGAAGGCCTACCAAAGAGGACTAAACGTCAGCAGTAGGTGAAGAGTTTCGTCGTTACTCAAGAAAGAGCTACTCCTGCGCACCGACTCCCGACAGCTACCAACTAAACATAACAAACATTGTGCGAAATATTAAGTAATTAACAGCCCATGTTCTTGTAGGCTCGAACCCTTTTGCGGTTCTAATCCCTCGTGAATCCGAATCGGCTCTTGCGTCCGTCTTGCGCGCCGAATGGCCAGTAAACGCAGAGCGCCTTGCCGATGACATTCTCCCGTGGAAACGATCCCCATGTCCGGGAATCGGAACTGTTCACGGTATTGTCTCCCATCACCAAGTAATCCTCGGGCGGAACCTCAAACACAGCTGAACCATTCTCAAACAACGGTGCCAGTCCGGGGCGTCCAGTTGCGGCGCGTCCGGTCGTTTCATTGACGTGGCCGGAGTACTGGCTGTCACGTGGCGCCAATGCCGGGTCAAAGGAATACACGCCTCCAAAGTGAGGCGTCGAGGCGTCGAGGCGTTTTCCATCGACGACCAAATGACGGTCATCACCGACCTGAACCTTTTCGCCGCCCAGTGCGACCAGGCGTTTGATGTAAAACTGACCGACCTGATCGGGCGACATCCTCGGAATGTTCTTGGTCTCGAAAACCACAATCTCCCCGCGCGTCGGTCGCCGAAAATTATAGGAAATCCGATCCACGAACAAATGGTCGCCGCTGTAAGACTTCATTTTTACGAGATCTTCGCCGCTCTTAAAGACGCGCGGATTCGGACGTCCAAAACGATCGATCAGCCCGGCGCGCAGCAGAAAGCGATCAGGCGGAAACCAGACGGTATAGGTCCGTCCGCCCACGACAAAATCCTGCTTCAGATTAAACAGCAAAAACCGTTTTGGATCGTCCTGGGTTGTTTGCATCGATCCTTCGACTTCGGCGACCACATACTCGTAGCTGACGCCAGTGAACCAATAGAGGAAGAACCGTTTGATGCGGTTTGGCACCTCAAAATCCGGGTTTGGCTTCAGATTGGCCTCCATGCCACCGGAATACATCAAGTCTGGATTTGACGTGATCCCGTACAGCGTCGGCTGCATCGAGCCTGTCGGAATTTTGAACGGCTGCGCGACAAACGTCCGGATTCCCATGGCCACCGCAATCGCGACGAGAAGCACCTCGATATTCTCACGGATCGCCGCGTGCGGGTATGGCTTCAGCCACTGGTTGGCGACTTTTTCCAGGTTGGCCATTTCCGCTTCCAGCGCAGCCTTGTCGAGCGGTCCTGTGAAAACCTTCTTGATGCTGTCGAGGGCCACCTCGACGGATCCGATGGCCTTGGGCGTGAGCAAATCGCGCTGCGCGCTTAACAGTTTCCACACATGCTTGTGCATGTGGGAGGCGTGACGAACTTTGCTGGAAAGAAACCAGTTGATATTCATGACATGAAATTATCGGCGCAGCCCTGGAAGCCGTTACGCCTTGAGCACCTCGATGAACGCCTCCTGTGGAATGTTCACGTTGCCGATGGATTTCATCCGCTTTTTGCCTTCCTTCTGTTTCTCCAGCAGCTTGCGTTTGCGCGAAATATCGCCGCCGTAGCACTTCGCCGTCACGTCCTTGCGGAAGGCGCTGATGGTTTCGGACGCCACGATCTTGCCGCCGATGGCCGCCTGAATCTTGATCTGGAACTGCTGCCTCGGAATGACTTCCTTCAGCTTCTCCGCCAGCGCGCGCCCCCTGCCCTCCGCCTTCGTGCGATGCACGATGCACGAGAAGGCGTCCATCGCCTCGGTGTTCACGAGCATGTCCAGCTTCACCATGTCGCTCTCCAAGTAGTCATCCGGTTCGTAATCCATCGATCCGAAACCGCGCGTGATGCTTTTGATGCGGTCATGGAAATCGATCAGGATTTCGTTCAGCGGAATCAAACTCGTCAGCATCACGCGCCGTGAATCCAGCGTCTCCGTGTGATCCACGTTGCCGCGCTTCTCGGCGATCAACGCCATCATGTCGCCGATGTTTTCGTTCGGACAAATCACGAACGCCTTCACCATCGGCTCCTCGATCTTGTTGATGTGCGTCACCTCGGGCATGAACGTTGGATTGTCCACCTCCTTCATCGTGCCGTCCGAGAGATACACCTTGTACACCACGCTCGGATACGTCGCGATGATGTCCATGTCGTATTCCCGGCGCAGACGCTCCTGCACGATCTCCAGATGCAGCAATCCCAGGAAGCCGCAGCGGAACCCGAAGCCCAGTGCCACGGAAGTTTCCGACGAATACACGAACGCCGAATCGTTCAGCTTCAGCTTCGCCATCGCCGCCTTCAACTGCTCGTAATCCGCCGTGTTGATCGGGTAAATCCCGCTGAACACCATCGGATGAATCTCTTTGAAGCCCGGCAACACCGCCGACGGCACCCGCGCGTCCGTGATCGTGTCGCCCATCTTCACCTCCGACGCGCTCTTGATGTTCGCCGTGAAATAACCCGTCTCGCCCACTTCGAGCTTCTCGCGGATGTAAGGCTTCGGATTGAAGCTGCCGACCTCCTTCACCTCCACGTTCTTGCCCGAGTGCAGCAACTTCACATGCTGGCCGGGCTTCAACTCGCCGTTGAACACGCGCACATGCGTCACCACGCCCTTGTAAGTGTCGAAATACGAATCGAACGCCAGCGCCTGCAACGTCGGCTGGCCCGTCGGCTTCGGCGGCGGCACCCGCGCGATGATCGCCTCGAGAATCTCCTCGATGCCGATCCCTTGCTTGGCACTGCACGGGATGGCCCACTCGCTCGGAATCGCCAGCACATCCTCCAACTGCCGCTTCGCCTGCGGCACATCCGCATGACCGAGATCGATTTTGTTGATCACCGGGATGATCGTCAGGTTCTGCTTCGCCGCGAGATGATAGTTCGCCACCGTCTGCGCCTCCACGCCCTGCGCCGCGTCAATCACCAGCAACGCCCCCTCGCACGCGCTCAAGCTGCGCGACACCTCATACGCGAAATCCACATGGCCGGGCGTGTCGATGAGATTCAGCTCATACACCTCGCCGTTCTTCGCCTTGTAATTCATCGTCACCGGATGCGCCTTGATCGTGATGCCGCGCTCCCGTTCCAGGTCCATGGCGTCGAGCAGCTGATCCTCCATGTCGCGTGTGGCGATCGTGCCCGTGCGATGCAGGAGCCGATCCGACAACGTCGTCTTCCCGTGGTCAATGTGGGCGATGATGCTGAAATTTCGTATGTGCGCTGCGTCCATCTGTGATTCTTCCTGCGGCTCGCGCGATCCGGTGGCCGGGCACCCCTGCCCTGCTCTGCCGTCACGTCGCAACCGCTTCTGATTCCGCGAGAAGATACCGGTCAGCCGCTCCAAGAAAAGCGGATTCTGCGGAGGAATGGCCTGTGGAAGCCGTTTCCACGAAACAAAAAGACCCGCCTTAAGGCAAAGGCGGGTCAGGAGTTGTAGCTCGGCTAACTTAGGTAGCAGGCTTCGCTACGCCAAAGTTATCGGCGGTGCCCCTGCTGGCTTGAGAACTATTTCGGCCGACCGTTCCCTCAACGAATGCGCGCCTGCAACCAGCCCAGCAGTTCCGCAATCGGCAAGCGCTCCTGCCTGCCGTCGTCGCGATGCCGGATGGTGACCGTGTTCAGCAACTCCGGCTTCTCGCCCAACGTATCGAAATCAATCGTCACGCAGAACGGCGTGCCGGCCTCGTCCTGACGCGCATAGCGACGGCCAATGGCGCCCGCGTCGTCGTAGAACGCCATCATCTGGCCGCGCAACGACTCGAACACTTCCTTCGCCTTCGCCACCAGCTCGGGCTTGTTCTTGAGCAGCGGAAACACGCCGACCTTGATCGGCGCCACGCGCGGATGGAACTTCATCACCACGCGCGTCTCGCTCTTGCCCTTGTCATCCGTCGAGGTGACTTCCGTGTACGCATTGGCAATCAGCGCGAGGATCAAGCGATCCACACCGGCGGAAGGCTCGATGACGTGCGGAACGAACTGGCCTTTGGACAGGCGTTCAAAGAACACCTCGGCATCCTTCTGCGCTGCCTCGGCGGCGTCCGCCGGGGACAAGCCCTTTTTCTCGATGCCGACCTTCACCTTCTGGTCCACGAACCGCTCGCGCAGGTCGCGGCGGACGGATTCCTCCAGCTTGCCCCAGGCGGCGCGAAGTTCCTCGTCGAACACGGTGAGCACCTTGCCCGAGTGCTTCTCATGCTGGCTCAGGTCGAAGTCGCCACGCGCGGCCACGCCCTCCAGTTCGTCGCCCTTCACCACGCCCTGCTCGTCGGGCTTGCTGAAGGGAAACTTGTAAAGGATGTCCACCGTGGCGCGGGCGTAATGCGCGAGCTCGGCCGGAGTCTGCACATGGAAACCCAACGTGGCGCGCGGCAGACCGATGCCCTCATAGAAGCGCACACGTTCCTCGACCCAGTAACGATGCCACGCCTGCCAGCTCCAGTTCGCCTGCGGCTTTCCCGGATGACCCTGCTCGGGAACCGTGGCGACGGAGCCGTAGAGCGCACGGGTCGCTTCGTCGGGCCGGATGAAAAACTCCAGCTCCATCTGCTCGAACTCACGCGAGCGGAAGGTGAAGTTGCGCGGCGTGACCTCGTTGCGGAACGCCTTGCCGACCTGCGCGATGCCGAACGGCACTTTCTGACGCGAGGTTTCGAGCACGTTCTTGAACTGTGCGAAGATCGCCTGCGCGGTTTCGGGGCGGAAGTAAGCTACGTTAGCCTCTTCCTGGGCAGGGCCAATAAAAGTTTGAAACATTAAATTAAATTGCTTTGGTATATCCCATAATCTTTTATTGCAATTTGGACAATCGATATTGGCAATTAAATAATCTTGTCTCTGTTTATTATCAGTACCAATCGAGGCAAGTACTTCATCAGAAACGATATTATCCACTCGAAACCGAGTATTACAGTGTTTACACTCAACAAGAGGATCAGAAAAATTAGTAACATGTCCAGATGCTTCCCATACTCTCGGATTCATAATTAAACTTGCATCTATCCCCACAATATCATCCCTATCTTGGACAAACATTCTCCACCATAATTGCTTTATATTATTTTTAAGTTCAACTCCAACTGGACCAAAGTCCCAAGAATTAGCTAGCCCACCATATATATCTGATCCAGGGAAAATAAACTCTCTTCGTTTACAAAGAGATACAATT
>JBDHQG010000559.1:0-3450 GCA_039806925.1 Limisphaerales bacterium | reverse complement strand
CGGCTGGGTGGAGGGCTTCAAGGCGATCTCGGATTTGTTCTGCGTCGTTGAAGGGGAATTTGCGGGAGCGAACCCCGTGCTGAAGGAAAACATCCGGCTCATCTCAAAGGAACCGTTTGGCGGCGGCTGGCTCTACGAGGCCGCGGGCCGGCCCGACTCGAAATGCCTGGACGTTCATACGTACCGCGACCTGCTGGACAAGACGATCGACCGCATCCTCGCCCAGCAAAAGGATGAAAAAGAATGAAGCCGTCAGGTGCCGGGTGTTGTCCTCTGGAACAGCGCCGCATGACTCGCGTGACGAATTGAATCTTCCCATGCCCTCTCCATCCACATATCAAGTCCAGGCCCGTTACATCATGATCGGCGGCTTCCTGGGCGCCGGCAAAACGACCGCCGTCTGCAAGCTCGCTCGGCATCTTACCGAACAGGGCCAGCGCGTCGGCTTGATCACAAACGACCAGGGCAGCCAGCTCGTCGACACGGCGATGCTCGCGTCGAACGGCTTTCCAGTGGAAGAAATCTCCGGCGGCTGCTTCTGCTGCCGCTTCAACTCGCTCGTCGATGCCGCGAAGAAACTTTCCGCTGAGACGCGCCCCGACGTCTTCATCGCCGAGCCGGTTGGCAGTTGCACGGATCTGGTCGCCACCGTGAGCTATCCGCTGCGCCGCATTTACGGCGGGGATTTCGCCGTCGCGCCTCTGAGCGTGCTCGTCGATCCTGTGCGCGCCCAGCGCGTGCTGGGGTTGGTTGAGGGAGGGAAATTTTCCGACAAGGTCACCTACATCTACCGCAAGCAGCTCGAAGAGGCGGACATCATCGTCATCAACAAATGCGAACTGCTGACCGCGCCGGAGCTCCAACGCCTTCGCGCCGCCCTGGCCGGGGCGTTTCCGGGCCGCGAGATTCTGGATGCTTCGGCCCGCACCGGCACCGGATTGAAAGAATGGTTCGAGCGCGTGACCACCGGCCAGCAGAGCACGCGTCCCACGATGCCGGTGGATTACGAGCTTTATGCGGAAGGCGAGGCGCTGCTCGGCTGGCTCAATGCCACCGTGAATCTGCGCAGCGAAGAACCCTTTGACGGCAACGCCGCGCTGCAACGCTTCGCCGATTCCATGCAGAAGCGGCTGGCGGAGCAGGGGGCGCAAATCGCGCATCTCAAAATGACGCTCGATCCGGAGGAAGGCATCGGTGATCTCGCGGTGATCAACCTCGTTCGCAACGATTACGTGGCGGAGCTCTCGCAGGAGCTTCAAGATTCGCTGCAAGCCGGCCAGCTCATCGTGAACGTTCGCGCCGAGGTCGCGCCGGAGATTCTCAAGTCCGCCGTGGATCAAGCGCTTGCGATCTCCTTTCCGGCGGGCAACAACGTTCGCGCCGTGCTGGACCACGTCGAGTTCTTCCAGCCCGGCAAACCGCAGCCGACGCATCGCGAAATCGTATCGTAAGATAGCCGGTTGTTGGCCGGACTTGTCGTCAGGAAGTTTTGCCCGAGCCGCCAATGTCACGCGGTGCTTCCTGCGGCCTCCTGCGCCTTCGAGGTGGCGGGCGGGAAGTGAAAACCGAGGTCGCCTCCGTAACGAATCTGCGTCTGCCGATCCATGGCCAAATCCCAGTCCAGTTGCGTGGGCGGCGAGAGAAAATTCCGATAGGCCATCGCCATCTGACGGGCGGCTTCCGCGTAGGGAACTCGACCGGTGCCCGTGCCCATGCCCGGACAGGCCACGATCTGAATGCGGCGGCTGGATTGCTGATTATGCAGCCGCACCGCCAGGAGCATGGCCCACATCGCCCGATATACGTTGTCCGTGCGACTGATCTCCATTGGTGAGCGCATGGTGGGCGTGTGCGCGATGAATGGATGCCTGGGATGTCCGGTCTCCACAATCATCGATGTGCCGACGTTTTGTTCACCGAGATGTTCGTGCCGAATGCGGTCCTGGACATGGTCCATCAGCGAAAGGCCGAAGAAACTTGTGATGGCGGCATCCACTCCTCCGTCCATCAGGCCGAAGGAATTCGCGGCGCTCACCATGCAGTCGAAGGCGGGCAGCATCTCAAACCGCCCCGCCACGACTTCCGCCCGCGGCAATCCATCAAACGCCGCGGCAAACTCGGCGCACAACGCCACGTCCGGGGCGACAAGAACAAGATTGAAATCACTCATGAGCAGGAATGGCTGAACGGAATGAACAAGGGACCGAAAGACACGGGAGAATTGTCAGAGGACGCGGCACCCGATCAATCGGAATTCGCTGCGGGAACTACTGACGATTGCGGACGGCGCGGGAGAAAAGCTGGACTCACTCGGCCTCGTTCGTAACCTGCGCGCATGTTGTCGCGCAGACGATTTGTCGCTGGCGTCGGCTCCGGTCTGGGCCTCGCTGGAATGATGATTTCCCCGTTCGGAGCGAAGGCCGCCGCCACGCGGAACGCGCTCGCCGAGGATCGCCGGCGCTATTTGCAGGCGACGCTGCCGCTGGAAGATCGTCGGTTCGATCCGTTCGCCAAGATGCTGGTCGTGCCGGCGGCCTCGACCGTCATTCATCAGCCCGCGGGAAGAACCGGCGATGTCCGCGGAACCACCGCGTCGCTGAACTACGCCGTGGCGCTGCTGGACAGCGAAGAGCGCTGGCGGACCGAACGCGGAAACGAAATCCTGCGCGTGGTCATCGGTCTCCAGGACAAGAATCGCAGCCACGAGACGTTCGGACTCTGGCCGTGGTATTTGGAAGAGGCTCCGGCGGGAAAGGCGTCCACGGACGTCACCATGGCGGAACAAGGCGCGCTGCCGTTGATGATGGCGTTGAACCTTCATCGTGACCGGCTCGCGAAGGACATTCTCGAACCCTCGCGCGAGGCCATCGTCCGCGCGACGGAGGCAATCCAGCGACGCCCGTTTGATCTCAGCCAGACACAACGCGCCGTCTCGGGCGTGTCGACCCTGCTGCTCACAGCGCAGGAATTGAAGCTGGCGGAGCTTCGGACGATCTCGCGCGACCGGCTCCGGCAGTTGCACGCGCACATCATCGGCCAGCAATCCTTCGCGGAGTATAACAGCCCGGACGTGATCGTGGCCGTCATCCGCGAATTTTCGCGCCTGCTCTGGCTGCTGAAGGACGGTCGCGACAAGTCCCTGATTTCCGAGATGCACGATCTCGCGTGGAAACATGTGGCGACGCATTTTCATCCGCCAACGCGACAGTGGGCCGGACCGCACAGCTGGACCAGCGAGACGAACCTGCGCAAACGTCCCGCGATGCTGGCCTTTTTTCAGTCGGCGTGCGGCGAAGCGGCGGAACTCGGCGTGCCACGACCATTGCCGCTCGCGCTGGACACGTATCGCATCCCCCTCCAGTGCCCGCGCAAATGGGCGCGGCTCATCGCCGCGCTGGAGTCGCCGCGCATGATCAAGGAGACGTTCGTGACGGCGAACTCTGAGAAGGA
>JBDHQG010000558.1:0-3452 GCA_039806925.1 Limisphaerales bacterium | reverse complement strand
AGCTCCAGCTCGATGGTCACGCCGAAGCGCTGGTGGTCCGACTCGTTGCGCAGGACGCCGACCGCGTGAACGAGGCTGCTGCCCCTGGCTTTCTCGAAGGCGATGGTTCCGGTCTTCAAGTCGGCGAGAGATTTTGGCGCGGATGTTTTTGTGGGTGGCGCGGCTTCTGCCATGCGGTTCGTCCCCTTCGTTGAGGCATAGACTTGTTCCGTGCCGGGCGCAGGCGTGGTGCTGGCAGATGTGCCGCCAGGCCGGCGCAGTGACTTGAACGCGATGACGCCGCCAACTGCGATTAGCGCGACCACGATGATTCCGATGACCGTGGTGGATGATTTCCTTGCTGGCGTGGCAGTGCTGGATGTTATCGCCACGTCGGGCTGAAGTTCCGTTGCCTGACCGCAGTGCGGGCACGTCGTGGTCTGGCCGATGCCGTCGGCTGGGAACTCGATGGAGTTCCCGCAATGCTGGCAAGGGCCTTTGAGAAATTCCGCAGCGCTCATACGTGACTCAGTGTTTCAGTTGCCCGGACGGCTTTCGGCTGATGACGGGCGGAGTGAAACACGGACCGTGGCCCGGCGACAAGTTTGTGCGCGGAGCGAAATGCTCTCATACTACAATCAGGCAAGTCCAAGCATGGGCGAAAAGAATTACGGAGCGTGGGTCGTCCCGGCTCGCAGCGCGTCGCCACGGAGGAAGCCTCTCGAACCCAGCTGCGACTCTCTCCGCCTCCACCCCGCTGCGACCGGGGGCCGGGCGGTTGCGCCATCGCGGCGCTGGGATTTGCCATTGCCATTGCCGGACGTGTCCGGAATTCTTCGATCATCAGCCGCATGAAAAGGGATACCTCTAAACCGGAACGATGCAGTTGGATTTTCTGGCCGGTGATGAATCGGCCAAGTAGGGCAGGCTTCCAGCCTGTCTCGATTCTTCTGGAAGCAACGCACTGTCTGGTGATGCTCGACAGTCAGTCTGTTTTTCCAAGCAGTTCCTCGCGTCGTCGACCTTTGGGACAGGCTGGAAGCCTGTTCTACTTCATCGTTCCGGCTAAAGCCGTCTTCCGCATCGTCCTGTCGAGGCACTCAATCGTGGCGATGGTGCTGTTACTGGCAATTTCTCTCCCGGGATTCGCGGCACAGATTCCGTCGGTGCCCGAGTTTTCGATTCCCGGCGGAGTCTTCACCAACGCGGTGACCTTCTCGCTGACGGCTGGCGAAGCGGGAGCCGTAATTCGATACACGCTGGATGGCTCCGAACCTGCACTGAATTCCCCGACTTATTCAAGCCCGGTTACGCTGACGAATTCCGCGATGGTTCGCGCGCGGTCGTTTGTGAAGGGACGGCCAGCCGGCGAACTGGCGGCAAGGACGTTCTTTCTTCTCGACCCGGATGTGGCCGGTTTTACCTCGGATCTGCCCATCGTCGTGATCGGTTCGTTCGGGCGCGAAATCTCAAAGGACGACCGCATTGTCGCCTCGCTGCGGACGATTCAACCCGGCAAGGGGCGCGCCTCATGGCAGGCCGCCGCGGATTTCGACGGACGGACGCTGGTCAATTTGCGCGGGCGCGCGTCGCTTCGTTACGCGAAGCGTTCGTACACGCTCAAGACTGTGGACGCGCGCGATGACATGGCGAAATTCCAGGTGCTGGGATTGCCGAAGGAATCGGACTGGGTGCTCTACGCGCCGTATCCCGACAAGACCCTGATGCGCGATGTGCTCGCGTATGAGTTGAGCAATCAGGCGGGCCGATGGGCGCCGCGGACGCGGTTCGTGGAGTTGTTCCTGAATGAATCCGGCGGGCGAATCAGCCGGCAGGATTACATGGGGGTGTATGTCTTCGAGGAGAAGGTGGCGCGCGGAAAAAATCGCGTGAACATCGCGGGGCTTGGCCCTGATGAAAACGCGGAGCCCGCGCTGACCGGTGGTTACATCTTCAAGAAGGATCATGGTGATGGGGAGGCCGGCCCGATGCAGATCGGCGGCCCGGCGTTCCAGTCATCGACGACGGTAAAGACCGGGTTCCCCACCGGCGCCGGCGGTTTTCCGGCAGACCCGGCGGGCTTCCAGCCTCCCTATCGCGGGCGCAGCACGTCGAGCACCTCGAGCAGCAGCCGGTCGAGCCGAAGTTCCCGCGACATGGTGGTGACCAATCGCCTGGGCTTCCCGACCGCCCGGCAATCCAGCATGGCGGCGGCGAGGACGGTCATCCGATCCGACGACGATGAGGAATTCGTGGAGGTTTCCGAGGACGACAAGTATTTCGATTACTTCCGCTCGACGCAGACCAACAAATTTTTCTATGTCGATCCTGAGCCGGACGAATTGACCGCCGTGCAACGCGCGTGGCTGAAGGATTACGTCAATCGTTGCGAGGCGGCGTTGCATGGGCCGGGCTTCCGCGATCCGGAGAAAGGTTACGCGGCGTTCATCGATGCCGACGCGTTCATCGACTACCATCTGCTCGTGGAGGTGACCAAGAACGTGGACGGTTTTCGTTTCAGCACGTTTTACCACAAGGATCGCGGCGGAAAGATTCGCATGGGCCCGCTCTGGGACTGGAACCTGAGCTTCGGCAACTGCAACGGCAAGCAGGGCTACATGGCGGAGGGCTGGCTCTGGCCGCAGCTCGACGACAAGGAGTATTCGTGGTTCCGCCGGCTGTTCGAGGATCCGGATTTCGGCCAGCGTTATGTCGACCGCTGGACGCAGCTGCGCGCCACCGCCTTTTCCTCGTCGAACGTGCTCGGTCTCATCGACCGCCTGGCCGCCGAGTTGGGCGAGGCCCAGGCCCGGAACTTCGAGCGCTGGCCGATCCTCGGCGTGACGGTGTCGCCGAACTGGTACGTGGGCGACACGTTTGCCGACGAGGTGAAATGGATGCGCGACTGGACATCGAACCGGCTCGACTGGATCGAACGCCAGTTCCCACCGGTGCCGCGTGCCGAGGGGCGCGAGGGCGCGGTCGTGTCATTGGCAGCGGCGAAGGGAAAAATATTCTACACGCTGGATGGCTCCGACCCGCGTGCCTCCGGCGGCGCTGTTTCGGCGAAGTCCGCGGAATACGGAATGCCAGTCGCCTTGAAGCCCGGCCAGGAACTGCGTGCCCGGACGAGCGTGGACGGGCGCTGGAGCGGGCCCTTGGTGCGACGCGCGCCGTAGGCTTACTTCGCCGCGCCCTTGCGGATGAGCTTGAGCGAGCCGGCGTCAAACGACGCGGTGCCTTGCGACGCGCGAAATTCGCACACCAGCTCGATGTCGAGCAGCCCCTTCACCTCGAAGTCGTAGCTCAGCGTTTTCCATTCTGGCGAGTCACCGGTCATCGCCGGCTCCTTCTCGCCGGAGATGCGGATCGACACCCCGCCGCGCGAGACGTTGTTGGTGACGAGGTTTTCCGTGCGCACGCGTCCGGTGAGCTGATACCGGCCTGGCTCCAGCAACACATACATCCGCCAC
>JBDHQG010000557.1:0-3473 GCA_039806925.1 Limisphaerales bacterium | reverse complement strand
TGTCCTTGGGCGAAACGACCCATACGGATGGTCGTCGCTTGCAGTTTGGCTGCGGCGTGTGGAACGGCGGCGGCTTACTGGCTGGGTGCGGGCGTGATCAGCACCGCCATCGGTCTCGTTTGCGGCATCCTCGTGCTTCGAGTGACGGATCTCCACGTGCCGCCCGCACTCGCAGTGGCTCTCATTCCGCAAATTCTCCCGAGTTTGGACTACCGGTATCCTCTCTCGGTGCTGGTGGGGACATCTGTTCTAGCGATCGCGTTCCAGCTCTATCGCCGGCATCAGCATCGCCCGGCGGCACCGAGGTCGTCCGCGCTCGAACCTCACGCGAGCGTGTAAGCCTCGAGTCCAAAAAGATTTCACTTGCGTTGTGGACTGACTGGTACATAACTATTACCTCATGACCGTTGGCCGCCCCATCGAATTCGATACCCAGCAAGCGCTGGAGGCGGCGACTAGCGTCTTCTGGCAGCACGGTTATGACGCCACTTCTTTGGATGATTTGCTCGCCGCGATGGACATCAGCAAGAGCAGCCTGTATCAGGCGTTCGGAGGGAAGTCCGAGCTTTTTCAAAGCTGCCTGGAGAACTATCGCAATACCTTCGCCGATAAGATGCGGGCGGCTTTGGATGAATCACCGTCAGGGTTGGCCTTTATCGAGGCGATTTTGTTCGGAGTGGCAGACGGGGCCAATGCCCATATGGGCCGGGCCGGATGTCTATTGATCAATACCGCGAGCGAGTTCGGCCAGCGCGATGCCCGGATCGCGAGTCTGGTAACAAAGTCCCTCGAACGTTTTGAGGATCTCTTTTACGCCGCCGTTTGCCGGGCGCAGGCCGAGGGCGACATTCCCAAGAACGCCGATGCCCGGAGTCTCGCGCTGTTTCTTGCCACGAACCTCGGTGGACTGAAAGGGATGGCCCGCGCCGGCGCAAGCCCCGAGAAGATTCGCACCGTGGTGAAAGTCATCATGAACAGTCTCAAATAATTTTTTGCCCACTTTTGGACTGCTTAGTCCAGAACAGCGGCCAACAGGCCGACTGCAATCAACAACAAGAAAGAAGAAACGTATGCCGTTAGCACAAATCAAAGGAATCAGCGGTCTGTTGACCCAGCCGCGGAAGGAAGAACTCATTCGCAAGATCACCGACGCCATCGTGTCGGTGGAAGGCGAGGGACTGCGCCCGGTCACCTGGGTGTTGCTGGAGGAAGTTCCGTCCGGCGCATGGGGTGTCGGCGGCAAGGCGCTGACTTCAGACGACGTCCGCGCGTTGTCCCAGACGAAGGCCGGTTAACCAAAGACGAAAACCACATAGAAAACGCAGAACATGAAATTCGACATTCACAACCTCCAAACCGCGCCGGAAGGCTCCAGGCCCGTGCTCGCCGAAGTGGAAAAAACCTATGGGTTCATTCCGAATCTCCTCGGCGTGCTGGCGGAGTCTCCGCTGGCTGTGGCCGCCTATCCACAACTCAACCAACTCATCCAGACCAAATCGACGCTCACGCCGCCGGAGCAACAAGCCGCGCTGCTTGCCGTGAGCTACGAGAACGGCTGCTCCTACTGCATGGGCGCGCATTGCACCATCGCGGCGATGGTCCAGACTCTGCCCTCGACGATTCAATCCCTGCGGGCCGGAACGCCGCCGGATGACACAAAGACGGCGGCGCTGGTGAAGTTCACCCGAGCCGTGGTGAAACAGCGCGGCTGGGTGGAGGTAGCGACGTTGAATGAATTCCTCGCGGCGGGATACACCCGTGGGCAGGTCTTCGATGTGTTGACGATCGTTGCGATCAAGACATTGAGCAACTACGCGAATCATCTGGCGGAGACACCGTTGGATGACGCGTTCGCCAGCCAGAAGTGGACGCGCCCGAACTGAAAAAGAACCCAGGCGATTTCGTGCAGTCCTGATCAAACTGCGCGGAATTGACCGTTCTGCTTATGAGAAATCCCCTCAAATTCTTCGTGGAGCTGGCGCGGCAACCCTTGTGGATTCCGCTGTGGGTGTCGCTGCTCATGCTCGTGAACTTAGCCAGCGTGGCGTTCTGGAGTGAACCCACGGCCAAGCTCATCCTCGCCACGTTCATGGTTTCCTCAATGCTGATGATGGGGCTGTTTTCGCGGTTCGGCTTCGTTAAGCTTCTGGGACTCGGCCATGTGTTGTGGATTCCGTTGCTCCTTTACGTCCTGACGCAGATTCCGCAGGCAACTGGTGCTTTCCGGATGTATCTCGCGGCATGGGCCGCAGCCACGGCGGTATCGTTGGTCTTCGACGTGATCGACGTATGGAAATACTTCTCGGGTAAACCTCAGCTAGGGTCCGGCGAGTAATCCGTTAACGGTTCAAGGATTTGGTTCAGGAATAAGTACCCGCTTCGAACGCTCTCATCCCGCATGGACTGCTCGTCCGCACCCAAGTGCCTATGACCGCAATAGTCTTTTACCTGGCAACCACCTCGTTGTTCGTATTCTCGATTCTGCTCGCCGCCGCTCGCCCAGTTCCTACGCCGCCGAAGCGAGACGAATATCCGGTTGGACTCCGCGAATACGATCCATAGACTCTTTTGAAACCGCAAACCAGAACACCAAGAAGCCATGATTAAATCCACTCTCTCCGCGCTGGTGCTTGCCACCGCGCTCGTTCAGGCGCAGACCAGCCCGACGCCGCTCAAAACCGGCGATGCGGTGCCCGACGTGCAGTTGCGCACCGAAGGTAACGAGCAAGTCAGCCTTCGCAAGCTGGTGTCCGAAAAGCCGACGGTGCTAATCTTCTATCGCGGCGGATGGTGTCCGTTCTGCAACCGGCATTTGCAGTCCCTCGCCGGCATTGAGGCTGAGTTGAACAAGGCGGGTGCCCAACTGCTCGCCATCAGCCCGGACCAGCCGGCCAAGCTCAAGGAGACCCCGGATCGCGGCAAACTCGGCTATCGCCTGCTGTCGGACAGCGATGCCGCCGTAGCGAAAGCGTTTGGCATCGCCTTCAAAGTGGACGACGCGACAGTTGAAAAATACGAGGGCTACGGCATCAACTTGGAAACTGCCTCGGGACGCGACCACCACCTGCTTCCTCATCCCGCGGTATTCGTGGCGAACACCAACGGCACGATTCGCTTCGCGCACGTCAACTCCGACTACAAGGTGCGTCTCGAACCGAAACGCATCTTGGAGGCGGTTCAGTCAGTCACGCGTTGAATGATTTAGCTGTCGGGATCGGCCATGGGCATCTGTGACCGGGTGCGCCTTGGAGTCGGCCTTTTCGTCCGCCCGGATCTCCACCGGCATGGTGCGCGCTCTCACTGTGGCGATCGGAACCTGCCTCGAAATGGAGTGCTACCTCTGAGACGGATTTCTCGGCAACACGGAGGGGAGAAGTATCTCAAATCGCTCGGAATAAACCCCAAGGCTGGTCACTCCCAACTAATGAACGCCACTCGGATTGAACATTTACCCCGAGGTGATGACTGCGTTC
>JBDHQG010000556.1:0-3477 GCA_039806925.1 Limisphaerales bacterium | reverse complement strand
GTTCGTTTGGCCAAACCGTTTGGTGTTCGCGTTGGTGAACTCGTGGACAGGCTGGAAGCGCTGTCCTACCGGCACGGCAGACCTCAGTTCGCGATTTCCTACTGCATCGTTCCGGCTGAGATTGGATGGAATTCATTCTGGCGGTCAGGGCGGTGATCGAATACATCGAAGCGAGCAATCCTCTATGCAAACCATTTACTCACCGGTCCATCGCGTTGCGATCTTTGCCATCCTGCTGCTGGCCGCGGCGCTGCATGCGGGCGCGGCGGGCGCCATCGGGCTCTCCGTGCTCACGATGAACAACCCCTTCTTCAAGGAAATCGCGGATACGATGACCGCCGAGGCCGCGAAGCACGGCTACAAGGTCGTGGCCGTCAGCGGCGATTTTGACGTGGCGAAGCAGCAGAACCAGGTGAAGGACTTCATTGTAAGGAAGGTCAGCGCGATTGTGCTCTGCCCGTGCGATTCGAAGGCCATCGGGCCGGCCATTCGCGAGGCGAACAAGGCGGGCATTCCCGTCTTCACCGCGGACATCGCGTCGCTCGACGCCGGCGCGAAGGTCGTCGCGCACATTGCCACGGATAACTTCCAGGGCGGCCGCATGGCGGCGGAGGCCATCGTCGAGGCGCTTGGCGGCAAGGGCAGGGTGGCCGTCCTCGACCATCCGGAGATCGAGTCGGTGATCCAGCGCACGAAAGGCTTTGAGGCGCGCCTGGCGGAGTTGAACAAACAGCCCGGCACCAAGGTTGAAATCGTCGCAAAGCTCCCCGGCGGCGGCGACAAGTCGAGGAGCTTCAAGGCCGCGCAGGATCTCATCCAGGCGCTTCCGAATCTCAATGCGATCTTCGCCATCAACGATCCCTCCGCCCTCGGCGCGCGTGCGGCGCTGGAGAACGCGGGCAAGGCGGACCAGATCAAGATCGTTGGCTTCGATGGCCAGCCCGAGGGCAAGCAGGCGATCAAGGACGGAAAAATTTACGCCGACCCGATTCAGTTCCCCGACAAGATCGGCGCCGAGACGGTGCGTGCCTTCCTGAAATACATGAACGGTGACGACGTGCCGAAGGAGATCCTCATCCCGACCGCTCTCTACAAGAAGGCGGATGGCCTCAAGGACGCCTCGCTCAAGTGACGTGACCGCTTCGCGCGCACCGTTGCTGGAGATGGCCGGGATCGAGAAATCGTTCCCCGGCGTGCGCGCCATCAAGCACGGGCGCCTCGAACTTCTGCCCGGCGAAGTTCACGCGCTGCTCGGCGAGAATGGCGCGGGCAAAAGCACGCTCATCAAGATCCTCGCCGGCGCGCACCGGCCGGACGCGGGCACAATCAAGGTCAACGGCGAGCGGGTGGAAATTCACAGTCCGCTCGATGCGCAGCGCCTGGGCATCGCCGTCGTCTACCAGGAGTTCAATCTCGTCCCCGCGCTGACCGCCCGCGAAAACATCTTCCTCGGGCGCGAGAAGACGCGCGCGGGGTTCACCTCTCCGCCGGCTGAGCGGCGCGCCGCGGAGGAACTCTTCCGCCGCATCAACATCCGGATCGATCCCGAAACGCCCTGCCGCGATCTGACCGTCGCGCAGCAGCAATGCGTTGAGATCGCCAAGGCGCTCTCGCAGAACGCGCGCATCATCGTGCTGGATGAACCTTCCGCCGTGCTCACGGATCGCGAGGTGGAGAAGCTCTTCGCCATCATCCGCGATCTCCAGGCGCACGGCATCGGCATCATCTACATCAGCCATCGTCTCGACGAAATTTTCGCCCTCGCGGATCGCGCCACCGTGATGCGCGACGGCGAATACATCGACACGCGGCCCGTCGCGCGGCTCACGCGCGAGCGCATCATCGAGCTGATGGTGGGCCGGAAGCTCGATCAGGAGTTTCCGAAGCAGCGCGCGGCCATCGGCGCCGAGCGCCTCGTCGTTCGCAATCTCCAGCGCGGCGACAGGGTGAAGGATGTTTCCTTCCACGTTCACGCCGGCGAAGTCCTCGCGCTGACCGGTCTCGTTGGCGCCGGTCGCACCGAGACCGTTCGCCTCATCTTCGGCGCCGACCCGCCGGATTCCGGCAGCGTGGAGCTCGACGGCAGGCTGCTGCACCTGCGCGGGCCGCGCGACGCCATCCGCGCCGGCATCGGCCTGCTCACCGAGGATCGCAAGGCGCAGGGGCTGGTCCTCGGCCTGTCCGTGCGCGAAAACTTCGGCCTGCCGAATCTCCCCGCGTTCACGAGCGGCGGCTTTGTCCAGCACCAGCGCGAGCGCGACGCGTTCGCCGGCTACGTCGAGACGCTGCGCATCAAGATTTCCGATCACGATCAGCCCGCGAAAAATCTTTCTGGCGGCAACCAGCAGAAGGTCGTGCTCGCGAAGTGGCTCGAGCGCCATTGCGAGGTCATCATCTTCGACGAGCCGACGCGCGGCATCGACGTCGGCGCGAAGTATGAAATCTATCTCCTGATGAACCGGCTCGCGGCGCAGGGCAAGGTCATCCTCATGATCAGCTCCGAGCTGCCGGAAGTGCTCGGCATGGCGGATCGCATTCTCGTCATGCACGAGGGCCGCATCACCGGCGAGATCACCGACGTGCCCGCCGCCACGCAGCAGGACATTTTGAAGCTCGCGATGAATTGAGACGGCCCGAAGCATGAAACGATTTCTTTCCGACTACGGCATGTTGGGCGCGTTGTTTCTCCTGTGCGCGTTCTTCAGCTGGCGCACATGGGATGAGCAGCATCCCACCGGCGAGGCCGCCGGCCAGCTCGTCGCGTCGGCGGTGGAGAAAGCGGTCGGAGGTAAGGGCCGCGTGCTCATCGCGGCGCGTGACAACGACGAGGATCGCCTTTTCACCTCCACGCTCAGCAATCGTCTCAGCAAGGCCGGCCTGACCATCGTCAGCATCGTTCACGGCGAGCCGGCCGATGCCCGCCGCGCCATGAATGCCGCCGTCGAAGCCGGTGGTGGCATCGACGTCATCGCCTGCAATCACGTCACGGCGGCGTGGCCGGTTTTCCAAAACCTGGGCGAGAAGATTCCCGCGCTGGCGAAAGCGGTGGTGGTGCAGCCGCGCAGCTATCATTGGCCGAACTTCCTCAAAACGGACAACCTGCTGAACATCGCCAACCAGATCGTGGTGATCGCCATCATCGCGATCGGGATGACACTCGTGATCATCACCGGCGGCATCGATCTCTCCGTCGGCAGCATCGTCGCGCTCTCCGCTGTTGTCGCGACGTGGCTCATCGCGCGCGCCGCGGGAGCCGAGCAGGCTTCGGTTGCGGCGATGATTCTCGCCTGCGCGGCTGGCGTCGCCGTTGGGGCGGCGATGGGTTTGTTCTCCGGCGTGATGATCACCGCGTTCGCCATCCCTCCATTCATCGTCACGCTGGCGATGATGCTCGTCGGGAGCGGACTCGCGTATCTGCTTGCGCGCGGCGAATCGATCTACCAGATCCCGGAGAGCTTCATCTGGCTCGGGCGCGGC
>JBDHQG010000555.1:0-3480 GCA_039806925.1 Limisphaerales bacterium | reverse complement strand
CAGCCGCCCAAGCCGTTCATCTGGACCGCCAAGGCCCAGGACATCCTGGCCAAAGTCTCCCGCGCCCAGTCCGCCATGAATAAGTCCTCCAATTAACGGCCCACTACACTAGCCTCGCCGCATGAGCAAGAAGAGCGCGAAGATCGCCGTCCTGATTGAGCAATGCCGCGGGCAATCGCTCGACGCCCGTTACCTCGGTTACTTCGCGTGCTTCAATCGAGGCATGTTCTACGAGGCTCACGATGTGCTGGAGGAACTCTGGCTTGCGGATCGACTCGGGCCGGATGGGAACTTCTACAAGGGTTTGATCCAGTTCGCCGGCGCCTTCGTTCATTTGCAAAAGCACTCGGAGCTTCGTCCTCGGCTGCGCCCGTCCGCCGCGCTCTTCAAGCTGGCCCGGACGAATCTGTCGAAGTATCCGCCAGTCCACTCACGACTCGACGTTGCGCGCGTTCTGAGTTTGATCGAGGAATGGATGGCGCACCTGGAGCGCGGTGCGTTTGTGATCAATCCGCTCGGTCAACATGCCGTGCCGACTGTAAATCCCGGTCTCTGATCGTCGGCCGGCTCAATACCACTTCCGCAGGCGCACCTCGATGCCAGCGTTCATTCCGAGCGCCTGTTTGAAGTAGGCGGCGTTGGTCGTTGTTCCGTTCTGATTGCGGTAGTGATACGGATACACGATGCGCGGGCGCATGGTGCGGACGACGTTGGTCGCTTCGCCCGGGGTCATGGTGAAGGGCGTGTTCATGCACAGGAACGCCACGTCAATGTTTGCCAGCGCGCGAATCTCCGGCACGTTCCCGGTGTCGCCGCTGAAGTAGAGCCGCTGCCCGCCAATCGTCAGCACGTAGCCGTTGCCGGTGCCCGCGGGATGGTTGCTGTTGTAGGCGGGCACGGCCTCGGCTTTCAGCCCGATGACGTTCGTGGAGGAGCCGCCGGCCAGGCTGATGGCGTTCGTCCGCTGCGCCGCGGTGAGGCTGGTGTAAACCGCCTGCGGAACAATGATGCGTGTGTGGGCCTGGCGCAGGGTTTCGATCTTGCCGCTGCTGAAATGATCGCCGTGGGAATGCGTCACCAAAATCAAATCCGCCTTCGGCAATCCGGCGTACGTCGATTCGTAGGCGGCATCGTCATCCGGGTCCACGTAGATGGCGAGGTCGTTCCAACGGAGAAACGTTGACGCGTGATAGAGCGGGCGGATCAGGACATCGCCCTCGCCCGTCGGCAGATGATCGCCGGCCAGCAGGTTGCTCAAACTCAGCTGTTGGGCGCGATAGAAGCGCGCCGGAAGGAATGGCGCCGCGGAATCGGTGGCGGCCAGCGAGTTCGCGGCGCCGGTGATCGTGAGGAGGGAAGACCATGTAGCGGGATTCGTCGCGGCGTCGATGCGGTAGCCGTATCCCGCCGGCGCGCTCAGCAGGAGCCGGACTTCCTTGTTGGTCAACGGACGGATCTCAGTAAACTCCGGCGGCGTCTGCGCCATCACCGCCGGGAGGGCCAGCGCGAAAGCGGCGAGGACTGACATTCCGTTCAGGCCGGGCAGAAGCGGGAAAGGCATCATAACATTGCGAACTGGTGGTTCAGCGGATGAGCGGAAGTTTAGTCACAGGCGGCGGGCCGGCGCAGCTACTATTCCTGGAAAACTTGAGCCCGGCGTTCAGTGCCGCCGTGATTGATACGATATGCTTTGCGGTGGCGGAGTGGCCGTGTTAAAGGGTTTCGCCATCGGGCCTATGCCGGATTTCGAGTCATCACAGGAAGCGCGTCCCACGCCCAAGCCGGGGGCGTTCGGCCGGTTTTATCTTCAGGAACTGATCAACAGCGGCGGCATGGCGGACATCTGGCTGGCGACCGATCCGGACCACAAGGCCTACGCCCTGCGCAAGCTGCACGACAACCTGAAGTTCAATTTCCTCGCCCGCCGCCGCTTCGTGCGCGGCTGCGAAATCCTCGCGCACATCCACAACCACGAGCACGTCATCGGCTACATCGAGAACGGGAAGATCGGCGGCTCGCTCTACTGCCTGATGGAGTACGTGGAAAGCTCGAACCTGAAGCAGCTGCTGGTGCGGCAGGATCCGTTGCTCACGGAAAACGTGGCGAACATCCTGATCGACATGGCGGTGGCATTGGAACATGTGCATGACAGCGGCTACATGCACCTGGATTTCAAGCCTGAGAACGTGCTCATCACCCGCAACGGCGCCGTCCGGCTGGTGGATTTTGATCTCGCGCAACCCAAGCCGGACAAGCCCAAAAAGGCCTCGAAGAATCCCGGCACGCCCGCCTACATGTCGCCCGAGCAACTCCAGCGCGAGCCGTTTGATCATCGCGTGGACATCTTCGCCTATGGCGTGACGGCGTATGAACTCCTGACGGGGCGCAAGCCGTTCCCCGGGGAAACGCCCGACGAGATACTGCGGATGCAATTGAATCGCGCGGGCTTCATTCCGCCTCGCGAACTCAACGAAGGCATTCCGCCCGCCGTGGAGAAGACGATCTTGAAGGCGCTCGACAGCAATCCCGACAAACGGCACCCCATCATGAGCGTGCTCGTCCTCGAGTTGAAGGCGGCCCTCTACCTCTAGCCCGGAACAGTGCAGCAGGACAGGCTTCCAATCTGTCGCGAAGGCTCTCCAACGCGGACACCACACGGTCTGGCTCATCGACCCTCTTTGCAGCCGTTTCCCTGTCAGGACCACGGGCAAGGTTGTCTGCTCTCCTTGGCCGTGAACCGACGGCTCAAGCCATTCTACCGCGTGGTCGTCCTCAGCCGGAACGCCAGGTACGCGCTCAGCACTTCGTGCAACGGTTGCGCCGTGTTCACGAGCGTGTAGTGACAGTTGTTTCGCTCACAGCCTTCGCGCAGGCGCTGGCGGAACGTCTCAACTTCGCGCAGGTAACTTTTCCGAATCTCCGAGGGGCGCGTCTGAATTTTCGCGATGCCTTCCAGCCCGTCGAACTCGACCTGACCGGTGAATGGAAACTCCAACTCATACGGGTCCATGAGGTGGAAGACGACGACCTCGTTCCCGCCGAAGCGCAGATGCTGGATGCCTTCGAGCACCTTCGCCTCGTCGTCGAAGAAGTCGCTGATGAGGATGACCAGTCCCTTGCGGCGAATCTGCCGCGCCATCTCGTGCAGCACGGCGCCGATGTTCGTCTGCTCCTTCGGCTCGAACGCGGCGAGACGCGCCATGAGGTTGTGGATGGTCGCCAGATTATCCGAGCGCGGCGCGTAGTCCCGCACCGTGGTGTCGAACAGGCCGAGCGCGGTGGCGTCGCGCTGGTGCAGGATGAGATAGGCGAGGCACGCCGCCATCATCTTGCCGTAATGAAGCTTCGTCAGTTTGCCCGAGCCGTAGCGCATCGACTCGCTGCCATCGAGCAACAGGTTCGCGACGTAGTTCGTCTCCTGCTCGTATTGCTTGATGTAGTAACGGTCCGTGCGACCAAGCACCTTCCAGTCGAGATGCC
>JBDHQG010000554.1:0-3481 GCA_039806925.1 Limisphaerales bacterium | reverse complement strand
GTGATGCCTTCGCCGACGCGCAGCTTCAGCTGTTTCGCGGCGGGCGGCAGGCCTTGCGACGCCTGGATTTCCAGCAGCCCGTTCGTGGGGTTGATGAGCACGGCGGAGCCGCTGGAGGCGCGCATCACGCGGACGGCCTCGCGCAAGATGAGGTTGAGGGCTTCCTCCGGATCGAGCGTGGAATGGATGACGTTGCTGATTTCGATCAGCAAGCCCAGGCGGGCGTTGCGTTCCTTCAGCTCGGCCAGTTCGTTGCTCACGGCGGGAAGTCTAGGAAGTGATGGTAAAAGTCCAAGGTCGAAACACCGCGCGGCCGGCGTTCAACGGATGCGCCACGAGAGCAGGATGCCGGTCAGCGCAAAGAACGCATTTGGCGCCCAGGCCGCGAGCCACGGCGGCACATGGCCGCCGGTGCCTAGCGCGAGGGAGGTTTGTTGCAGGACGAAATAGGCGAAGCAGATGACGATGCTGCTGGCCACGCCGACGGCGACGTTGCGCCGCCCGGTCTGCGCGCCGAACGGCAGCGCGATGAGCACGACGACAAGGCACGTCCACGGCGTCGCCAGCCGATCCTGCAGCTTGGTGTCGAGAATGGCCGACTTGGAGTCGTCGCCCGGATGGAGCCGTTTGTATTCGAGGATCTCGCGCAGGGAGAGCTGGACCCTGCGCACCATCTTGAAGCTGCTGAGCTTGTTGATTTTGATCTCGCTGCGGATTTGCTCGGGCGTCTCGGTGAAGACCGGCATGGTGATGGTCGGAGTCTGTGATGAAACCGGCACCGCGCCCGGCTCGGTGGTGTATTCGAGCACGTTCACGTTGGTGAACGTCCACACCTTGCCCGCGTAAATGCCGCGCTCGGCCATGATCTCCATGCGGGTGTGATCCGGGCGCGCCCAGACGATGTGCGGCCGGATCATCTCGGCCGTTTCGAGATTGTAGGATTCGATGAACCACGCGCGCCGATCCTTGAAATTCTGGAACCCGAGCTTCTGCTCCCAATCCTTGTCTTCCGCCGCCGTCTTCGCCGTCTGATGCCGCGTCCGAATGGCTTCAGCGGCCTCGATGCTTTGCGGCACCCAGAGTTCGTTGATGGCAAACACCGTCAGGCTCAGCAGCACGCCGAGCCCCAGATATGGCACGGCGATGCGCGCGAGGCTGACGCCCGCGGCCCGGATGGCGGTGAGCTCGTGATGCCGCGCGTGATTGGTCAGCGCATAGAGCAGCGCGAGAAGGAAGGCGATGGGCAGCACCGTCACCATCATCTCCGGCATCTTCACGAGGTAGTATTCGAGCACATCGGGGAGCTTCAGCCGCTCCTTCTGGAAGTCCGAGAGCTGCGTGAAGACGTCCGACGAAATCCAAAAAATGAGAAACCCGATCAGGCAGTAGCTGAACGGGATGAGCAACTCGCGCAGCAGATAGCGGTCGAGCAGACGCATTTCGCCGGAGGCTACTGGGGGACGCCCTGCGGCGCAAGCGCGCCGGGCTCACCGGATGCGTTCGGAAATGGCGATCAGGGAGCCGAAAGTGCATGGACTGCGGAGGCAGGACTCCGCTTTGGTTACACCTTCCGTCCATGCGGCGCACTTGGACTCACTCAACGGTGCAGCCAAAGCGGAAACATGTTTCCGCACTCCATACCTCCATCCGTGTTGCCGCCACATCCAATCGCACCCGGGTTCACCTGGCAATGGAACCAAAGCAGGAGGTGCGTTCTGGCGAACGGCTTTGCCTTCGGGCGTTTGACTCGTCTATCATTCTGATGATGAAACTTCAGTTCCGTCGTTTTCAGCTCACGTTCACCCGCACCTGGCGCATCTCCGGTGGAGCCGGGACGAATACCTACGGCGTAGTGTTGGTGGAGCTCTCCGACGCGCAGGGACGCACCGGCCTCGGCGAGGCGGCGTCCACCTCGCGCTATGCCCAGCCGGTGGAAGTGATCGAGGCGTTCCTTGCCAAGGTCGATGCCTCGAAGCTCTCCTTCGACGACGTGCCGGGCAGCATGCAGTATCTCGAAACCGTCGCGCCCGGAAATCACGCGGCGAAGTGCGGCCTCAACATCGCCCTGCTCGACGGTGCCGCAAAGACCGCGAAGCTGCCCGTCTGCGATTACCTCAAGCTCGGCTTCACCGAAGGCAAGCACGTCACCAGCTTCAGCATCGGCATCGACACGCCTGACGTCGTCCGCGAAAAAGTGCGCGAGGCGTCGAACTATCCCGTGCTCAAGCTCAAGGTCGGAGGCCCGGAAGATCGCGCGACATTTGAAGCGTTGCGCGAGGTCGCGCCCGGAAAGCCCGTTCGCGTGGACGCGAACGAAGGCTGGAAGACCAGGGAAGAGGCGCTGCGCAATCTCGAATGGCTGCACGCGCACGGGAACATCCAGTTCATCGAGCAACCCATGCCCGCCACGAGCAGCCGCGCCGACATGGCGTGGTTGAAGGCGCGCTCGCCCATCCCGATCTTCGCCGACGAATCGTATCATCACGCCAGCGACATCGACGTGGCGGAGGAATGTTTCCATGGCGTGAACGTGAAGCTCGTGAAGACCGGCGGCATCAGCGGCGCCTACGACGCGCTGCAAGCCGCGCGAAAGCGTGGTCTGCAAACGATGATCGGCTGCATGATCGAGACGAGCATCCTGATCACCGCCGCCGCGCATCTCGCCGAGTTGACCAACCATCTCGACATCGACGGGAACATTCTCATCAACAACGATCCTTACCTCGGCTGCTCGTCGGAAAAGGGAATCATTTCGTTCCAGAACGCGCCGGAGAAGTTTGGGCTGCGGGTCAGGGCGAGGTGAGATTCAGGCTGGCGAAATGGGCCGGGTTGACGATATTTAGGCCATGAATTTGAAAGCGCTCCAGCAGCTCTGGCACAAGCGGCCGTTCACTCCGTTTCGCCTGAAGATGTCCGACGGCAGCGCCTATGATGTGGGACATCCGGAGCACCTGTGGATCACCGAGGTTCTAATCGGGGTTAAGAATGGGCGCGAGGCCGTCCTGTGCGCGCCCGAGCACATCGTCGCAACGGAAGTCGTCAAGCGGACATCGAAGTCGTAGCTCTTGGTTTCGGCCGCGAAAATCAATTCCCCTCCGCCGCCATCTTCTCCCCATCCATGCGGTAGATGCCCGTCAGGTAACCGTTCTCGCGCATCTCGCCGACGTGCAGTTTGCCCATCAACGTCACCGCCTGATCCATCAACGGCTTCACGCCCTTCTCGGACATCTTCACGCTCACCCACTCGTGAATCTTCGGCACCGTGCCGTAGCAGCACATCGACTGGTCCTTCATCACCAGCATCTCCGTCACGAGCCCGCCCTCCACTTTCAGCGGCAGCATGAAACCTTTCAGCGCGACCTTCTTCTGGTTCAACGCGCGCACCTTCTCCGGAATCAACGCCTCGGTCTTCGCCGTCACCTCCGCGAGATTGTTCGTCACCGGCCCGAGCAGTTCGTCGGAGATCTCGATGTTGTAGCCG
>JBDHQG010000553.1:0-3495 GCA_039806925.1 Limisphaerales bacterium | reverse complement strand
CCAACCCAGCCCCAAAGTCGCCTCCAGTCCGGCGAATCCAGTCATGGATAACAATCTGGTCTGGAAGCACATCATTGCGCCGGCGGAGCCGTTCCTTCGTTCCGTGGTGGAGCGCCTGGGGGATCAGATTAACGAGTTTGAGCGTGACATCGCGGTCTACGCGGAATACGCGCTGACCAACCAGGGCAAGCAGCTGCGTCCGGCCCTGGTGGCGCTCAGCGGCGGGGCGACCGGCAAGATCGGCGAGCCGCATGTGATGGTGGCGGTCATCATCGAGATGGTGCATCTGGCGACCTTGGTGCATGACGACGTGATGGATGAGGCGTGCATCCGGCGCAGCCGTCCGACGCTGGCCGCGAACTGGGGCAACGAGATTTCCGTGTTGCTGGGCGACTGCCTGTTTGCCCACGCGTTGAAGCTGGCGGCGGGTTTTCCGACCACGGAAATCTGCCGGGCGGTGGCGGCGGCGACCAACACGGTGTGCTCCGGCGAAATTTTGCAGACGCAGCGCCGGAGAAATTTTGAACTTTCCCGCGCCGAGTATTTCAAAGTCTTACAGATGAAAACCGGCGAGCTGTTTGCGCTCTCGTGCGACCTGGGCGCGTACTTGAGCGGCGCTGGCGGAGTGCAAAGGAGTGCGTTGCGCCAGTATGGGATGTCCATCGGCACCGCGTATCAGGTGTACGATGACTGCCTGGATTTGTTTGGCTCGGAGGCGGCGGTCGGCAAGAGCCTTGGGACGGACATGGCCAAGGGCAAGCTGACGCTGCCGGTGTTGCTGGCGTTGGAGCGGGCTTCCGTGGCCGAACGGGAGCGCATCCAGTCAATGGTCGTTCAGTGGAAGCCGGAATTTCTGCCCGAGATGGTCGGGCTTCTGCAAAAGCACCAGGCCTTGGAGGAATCGCAAAACGCGGTGGACGAACATCTGGATCTGGCGCGGGCGCAGCTCAAGTCGCTGCCGGACTCGGAGAGCGCCGCGGGGTTGGGCGCGCTGACGGATTATCTGGCGTATCAGACGGAGTCGTTGGGTGTCCGCCGGTGACGCCGCCGTATGAGCGAAGCAGCTCCATTGCGTGAATCGCCCGAGGCCCCGGCCATCGGGCGTCCGGTGGAGGAGGCGAACGGCGCGGAGCCGGCGGAGGATCTCATCCTGGTCCAGCGGGCGCAGCAGGGGGACATGATCGCCTACGACGAGCTGGTGCGACGGTATCAGGAGCGCGTGTATGCCACGATCTACCACATGACGGGCAACCACGAGGACGCCGTGGATCTGGCGCAGGAGGCGTTCATCAAGGGATTCCAGGCGTTGAAATCGTTCAAGGGGGATTCCAGCTTTTACACCTGGGTTTACCGCATCGCGGTGAACCGGACGATCAACTTCCTCAAGTCGCGCAAGAACAGATCGCATCTCAGCTTGAACGACATGGATTTCAACGCGGAGAACGATCCCGACATGGTGAGCCTGGTCTCGGAGAACACTCCGCGCCGGGACGCCGGGCTGAGCGAGCTGCAGGGGAAGTTGAACGAGGCGATGCTCAAGCTGTCTCCGGTGCATCGGCTGGTGGTGACGTTGCATGACGTGCAGGGGCTCGCGCACGAGGAGATCGCAAACATCATGGATTGCAACGTGGGCACCGTGCGGTCGCGGTTGTTTTACGCGCGGCAACAACTTCAGGCGTATCTGTCTGATTACCTCAAGTAGTTATGAATCCCGATCATGACAAGCAGGACGAGCTGCAGAAGATGCTGGCGGCGAAGAAGAATGTGGCGCCGCCGCGGCGGGCGCTGAAGGGTTTCTCGGAGTCGGTCATCGACCGGCTGCAGAAGCCGGAGCCGCCCCGGGAAATGAGCCTGCGTGCGCAGCTGGAGCACCTGATCGAGAGCAAGCCGGTGCTGGTCTGTTTGTCCGGGTTGGTCGTGTTCGGCTGCCTGGCCGCGGGATTGGTGGCGTCGCTCCGGGTCAATCCTCCACAAGCGGAAAATGCCGTCGCGGGTCAGGAAGACAAATCCATCGTCGCTCCCACGGCGAGGCCGACGGCCAATCCGCCGCTGCCGATCGCTCCGGCGGCGCTTCCGGCGATGGACAAACCGGTGGTGGCCTCGGAGCCGTTCCCCTACAACGGAACACGCCTGCATCCCGTTCCGGCATCGTCGCCGGCAACGGCCACGCCTGCGGATGATGGAAAGAAATGAGCCTGGGGTAATCGGGCTGACCGGGGCGGCTCAGACGCGGGTGTTTTCAAAGACGAGCACGAAGCCGTCCTGGGTGAACTGGATGGTCTTGCCATCGACCAACGCTTCGAGGTCAACGCTCTTGTCGCCCTGTCGAATCGTGAGGATGTATTTCCCGTCCACGTTTTTCCAGCTGCCCTTGGTGGTGGCCTTGCTGCCGACGGCGGGCAGTTTGAGCACCGTCTTGTGATCCACCGTCACCGTCAGCGTTGACTGGAGGAAAACTTCGCTGAGCCTTTTGCGCATCCGGGTGATCTCGGCCGAGCCCATGTTCGCCTTCTTGCGACGCGCGGCATTGACCGACGCCTTGTAGTCAAACGCCCAGTGGCCAAGGATTTTTTCCTCGTCATAGAGGGGTGATTTGCCGGTTTCGATGTAAACTTTCAAATCCTTGAAGTTGCCGCCGAGCATGCCCAACACGTTTGTCACCACGTCATTGTTTTCGATGAGCGGCTTGATCTTCTCATGATTGACGAAGCTGCCGAACGTCAATGAACCCTTGAGCCAGTCGCCCTGGAAGCCGGGGTCGGACAAGCCCGCAAACTGCTCGTTCTCCCCGACGAGGAGGAACGGCGGATAGTTGGCCAGCCGGCGTTGCAGGAGCGGGGTGTGATAAATATCCGCCACGATGTCGGAAGCGTCGTAGTAAAGTTCGGACTTCGGCATGAACGGCGCGACCGCCCTGGACAGTTTTGTTTCCGAGACATCGGCGCAGAGGCGGTTCACCAGGCGGATGGCCCAGCTGTCCTGATCCGAGCTGGCGACCTGCGTGGTCAGGTAGCCCAACGAGTAAAGGAAAACTCCGACCACCAGCACGTAGATGAAACCGTTTGCCACCCCGACGGCGGCGCCCACGCGGGCGTTCATGCGCTCGAAAAGCAGCCGTTCCGTGTCGGAGGTCTTGTACTTGTAAAAGGTGTCCACCTTCTTGTGCACGGCCATCCCGCCGATTTTCAGCGCGACCAGCACAATCAAGAAGCCGAGGATCGGTCCGAGGAACGCGGCCATCACCGGATTCTTCAAGCCGAGGATGGGAATCAAGGGGGAAAGCAACGTCCCCAGCGGGCTTCCCAACAATGCCGCGAGCAGGAGGCCGACAAGGGAGAACGCCGAGCGCAACGCGCCTTGGTAATATCCGACGATGGCCGCCGAGGCCACGATGAACAGTGCAATCAACCAGAGGATCATGGCGCGAAGCTACGGGGCGATGGATTGAAAATCACGCAGAATTTTCCGGGAAACCGCGCGGTGTCGGGAATTTCC
>JBDHQG010000552.1:0-3497 GCA_039806925.1 Limisphaerales bacterium | reverse complement strand
TCTTTTCGTGCCGCTGATAAACGGGTTCGCTCATGGCGCATTTCTCAGTGTTGAGTGAAGACGGCGGCACGGAGCCGGCGCAAGACTTTCATCGGACTGGTTGCATCCCGGCCCAGCATGTCATGCAGGCGGCTGTACTCGGCATACAGTTGATCGTAAACCGGCTTGTGAGCCGCGTTCGGTTTGTAGGTCCGGGTGCCCGGGCGGACCATTCGTCTCGCCGCCTCCTTCATGCCCGGGTAAAGACCCGCCGCCAGCGCCCCGTGCATGGCCGCGCCGAGCGCGCAGGTTTGCTGCGACGCGGCGACGCGGATCGGTCGTCCCGTCACGTCCGAATAGATTTGGAGGAGCAGGGGATTCTTCTGCGCG
This sequence comes from Limisphaerales bacterium, assembly GCA_039806925.1. Lineage (GTDB taxonomy): Bacteria > Verrucomicrobiota > Verrucomicrobiia > Limisphaerales > JADJPG01 > JADJPG01. The sequence continues at coordinate 3,128 of JBDHQG010000552.1, read as the reverse complement.
AGCCCGCCGCAGGCATGAAGCTCGTCGATGGCGACGCCTTTGCGGGTGAACGCCTCGATGATCTTCCGTGTCCCAAACGCCGTCGCCTCGATCAAGGCGCGATACATTTCGTGCGGGCGCGTGCCCAGCGTGGCTCCAACCAGCAGGCCACTCAGGCTCGAATCCATCAGCACCGAGCGGCAGCCGTTCCACCAGTCGAGCGCGAGCAGGCCCGATTCGCCGGGCTTCAGCGCCGCCGCCCTCTCTTCCAGCAGCTGATAGACGGAGGTGCGGAGCCGCCTGGCCTCGGCGTGAACGGAGGCCGGAACGCCGTGCGCCATATACCAGGCGAAGAGATCGCCCACGCCAGCCTGGCCGGCTTCATATCCCCAGAACCCGTTCACGACGCCATCCCGGACCACGCCGCACATTCCCTCCACTTCCTGCCGCGTTTCTCCCAGCAACAGGTGGCAGGTGGACGTGCCGAGGATCATCACCAGCTTGCCGGCGGTGGTGACGCCGCAGGCGGGAACCGCCACATGGGCGTCAATATTTCCAACGGCGACAGGCGTGCCTTCGCGCAAGCCGAGGCGCGCCGCCATCGCACGCGTCAAGCCGCCCGCGTTGCTTCCCAGCTTCCAAAGCTCGCTGCCGAGCTTCGTCGCGACCGCGTCTTTCAAGATCGGGTTCAACGCCGCGAGGAAGGCAGGGGAAGGATAATGGGAGCCGCCCGGATTTCCGCTGCCGCGCGCCGCGTGATCCCGCGGATAAACCCACATCGCCTTGAAGCCGGCGGCGGACAGGCAGCGCCGTTCCCGGCCGCACAATTGCCAGACGATCCAATCGCCGGCTTCGAGATAACGGCCTGTTGCGCGATAGACATCCGGCGCGTGATTGGCAGTCTCAAGGAGCTTGGAGAAAAACCATTCGCTCGAATAACGCCCGCCATAGGCGCGGAGAAAATACTCTTTTCGATTCGCCCCGACGGCGTTGATGCGGTCGGCTTCCGGTTGCGCGGCGTGATGTTTCCACAGCTTCACCCACGCGTGCGGATTTTTCCGCCACCGTTTCTCGAAGCACAACGGAGTTCCGTCGGCGCGCGTCGGCAGTACGGTGCAGGAGGTGAAGTCGGTGCCGATGCCGAGCACGCGGGCCGGATCCACGCGGCTCTCGCGCAGGACGCGGCGGACGGCGCGCTGCATGGAATCAAGGTAGTCGCCGGGATGTTGAAGCGCGGTTTCGGGCGGGAGACGTTTCCGATCGTCCGGCAATGTCTCCTCGATCACCCCGTGCGCATACTCATGCACCGCTTCCGCGATCTCCTCGCCGGTGTCCGCATCGACCAGCAGGGCGCGCGCGGAGAGAGTGCCGAAATCGATGCCGAGCACGAAGCCCCTCGAAGCACGGGTGATGAAGCGGTTGCTCATGAACCGGCAGTCTCCCAAAATGTCCCGCGACGGCAAGGCCACTTCTTACCTCATACGAAAAACCTCTGTCCTGAGAGGTCGCAAATGAATCATTGGATTTGACAGCTCGGGCACGGTCTTGGAAACATTCCCTTCCCGGTTGCCAGAGTAGCTCAGGGGTAGAGCAGAGGACTCATAAGCCTTTGGTCGCAGGTTCAATTCCTGCCTCTGGCACCACTGCTTCTCCTGATTGTACATGGCGCGTTGAAATGTCCGGAGTGAATGTTCAAGAGTCGCGCATCTCGTCGTCTGGATGCCCGCCGACGCTTCCGTTCGGGGCCTGCGTGCGGGCCAGGCGTCGCCCGGTTCAATCCCGATTCCACCAGCGTCGAGAGGTTCAGGATCGCCTCGTCAGCATACGTGCGCTTCCGCTTCATGTCGGAAGCGGTAGGAAATATGTCGGAAAAAGTCAAAGGCATGCCGCAATTCACCGCGGTGTTTTGGTTGTAAATCCCTGATTGCAATCTGGAGCCAGTGGTGGGGATTGAACCCACGACCTACGGTTTACGAAACCGTTGCTCTGCCACTGAGCTACACTGGCGACCGAGTGCATGAAGGTTATCGACGCGAATTCACGGCAGGCAAGCAAATTTCCCGCGCAGACCGCGTGAACGGCAATTTGCCGTTTGCATTTCCGCAGCCCGAATTCTTCAATCGCCGCCATGCCGAATTTCCCAGCGCCGCTGGACCTGAAGAAAGTCAAAGTGTACCCGCTCGCCACGCGCAAGAGCATGGCGGCAATTGAGGATATCCTCGTCAAGCCGGATTCCGCCCCGCCGCCGCTGGCGAATGATTTCCTGCGCGAACGCGTGGAGCTTTGCGCGCGGCAGATCAAGTCCGCGCGGAAGCGGGGATCGAGCGTGATGTTTCTCTACGGGGCGCATCTGGTGAAGAACGGCGCATCCGCGCTCGTGGAGGCGTTGATGGCGGGCGGTTGGATCACGCATCTCGGGACGAATGGTGCCGGATCGATTCACGATTGGGAGTTCGCGTTCCAAAACTGGTCCACGGAAAGCGTGGAGCAGAATGTCGCCGCGGGCACGTTCGGCACATGGGACGAGACGAGCCGCAGCATTCACCTGGCGTTGCTCGCGGGCGGGCTTCGCGGGGAAGGATACGGCGTCTCGCTCGGACGCTTCATCCATGACGACGGCGTGACGTTGCCGACGACGGCGGAGTTGGAGAAGTGGCTACGTGATGAGCCGGCGAATCCGTTATCGCCGGCGCGCGCCGATCTGTTGGTCGCGATGCGGGAGTTGAATCTTTCGTCGGGGCGCATCGAGGTGAAGCATCCTTGGAAGCACACGTCGATCTTTGCGAACGCGTTCCGGCACGGGATTCCCATCACGGTTCATCCCGGCATCGGCTACGACATCATTTCGAATCACCCGATCTTCAACGCGGCGGCCATTGGTCGCGCGGCGGGCGTGGACTTCCGGCTCTTCGGAACGGCGGTGGACGGGCTGGACGATGGCGTCGTGCTCTCGGTCGGGTCTGCGATCATGGCACCGCAGGTGTTCGAGAAGAGTCTCAGCTGCGTGAACAATCTCCGGCTTCAGGCGAGACGGAAGATCGTTCACGGGCACAACATTTACGTGGTCGATTTGCAGGATGGCGGGAACTGGGACTGGACCAAGGGCGAGCCGCCGAAGGAGAGCCCGGCCTACTACCTGCGCTTCTGCA